>NZ_JAFLQW010000455.1 GCF_017313335.1 Phormidium pseudopriestleyi FRX01
ATGGAATTGGCCCCCCGTGACATTACCTCCCGGGCAATTACTCGGGAAATTCGCGCCGGACGAGGAGTCTATCCCGATGGTCGTGCTGGGGGGCCTTGTGTATTCCTGGATTTGCGACACATGGGCCAGGAAAAAATTATGAGCCGGATCCCTTTCTGTTGGGAAGAAGCTCATCGGTTGTTAGGGGTAGATGCGGTATATGAACCGATGCCCGTGCGTCCCACAGGGCATTACTCTATGGGGGGCATTCCTGTTAATACTGAGGGGCAGGTGCGAAGTGGTCCCGATGGTTTTGTGGAAGGATTCTTTGCGGCGGGGGAATGCGCCTGTGTTTCTGTACATGGTGCCAATCGCCTGGGGAGTAATTCCCTGCTGGAGTGTGTGGTTTATGGGAAAATCACTGGGGCGGCGATCGCCCGCTATGTTGAAACCCGCAAGTTGCCGGACATCGACGATCGCCCCTATCTCGAACAAGCCCAACAGGAACTGCAATCCCTCCTCGATCTCGCTGGAACTCACCGCATTGGTGTCGTTCGTCAGGGATTCCAGGATGCCATGAGTGACCACTGCGGCGTGTTTCGTAGTGATGAACTGATGCGGGAAGGGTTAAAGCAGTTAGAACACTTCCAGCAGCAGTACCAGCAGATTTATTTAGACGATAAAGGCAAACTGTGGAACACGGAAATTATTGAAGCGCTAGAGTTACGCAGTTTAATGGTCGTGGGACAGTTAATTTTATCTAGTGCACTCAACCGCCAGGAAAGCCGAGGCGCTCATTTCCGCGAGGATTATCCCGATCGCGATGATGATCAGTTCCTCAAGCACACCTTATCCTATTATTCTCCTGCCGGTGTGGATATTCGCTATCGACCTGTAACCATTACTCAGTTCCAGCCGAAAGAACGGAAGTATTAAGCAATACCTTCAATAATTTAAGGGTCACTGGCCACCTGGGAATGTTGATGGATACAGCCGACCGACTGGATAAGCGTTTGAAAATCTGACTCAATAAAATTGGGTCAGGTTTTTCTTGCCTTGACCCGCTTTGGTCGATCCCCACTCTGCGATCGCGATCGGCTTCAACCTTGTCCGCAGCC
The DNA here is from genome assembly GCF_017313335.1 of Phormidium pseudopriestleyi FRX01. GTDB lineage: Bacteria > Cyanobacteriota > Cyanobacteriia > Cyanobacteriales > Laspinemataceae > Laspinema > Laspinema pseudopriestleyi. Next base: position 1,098 of record NZ_JAFLQW010000455.1, read on the forward strand.
CAAGAATCAACCTGATGTAGCTCAATTAACTAAAAAAAGCGACAACAGTGGTGTCATAGTAATTTCTGGATAGGACTTTACGGGGTGGACTGGATTAATTCAAGGGAACAATTAAAGGATTTAAGTGTTACTTTGATAGAACTTAACCCTCATAAACAGCCTTTTTATCGAAGGGTGTTAAGAGTTATGTCCCTTATCCAGCCTAGCTTATAGCTTTGTTGTCACCCCGTAAGCCTTTACCAGTTTACCGATTACCCAACCGAGAAGAAATCCTCTTGACCAATCAGAGAAACATCCACCCCATTAACAGTAGCCAGTAAGTTGTTACCGGCATAAATTAACGTGCCAGTATTGCCTTGGGTTAAGGTTAGGTTCTCGAAGGATAAACCTTCTGCCAAACCAATCAAATCTTCCCCATCGGTAAAATCAACAATTAGATCGGTTCCGGCATTGGGACGGATAACAAAGCGATCGCTACCTGCACCGCCTACCATTGTATCGTCACCCAAATCGCCTAACAACCAATCATCGCCATTACCCCCGATGAGGATGTCATTACCATTGCCACCCCATAGCACATCATCCCCGTCGCCACCGTCGAGGGTATCATCCCCTTGGTTGCCATAGAGGAAGTCATTATCAGCTTCACCCAAGATGAGATCATTGCCTAAATCCCCGTATAATTCATCAGTGCCCGCGCCACCTTTGAGCGTATCGTCATCTTGACCCCCATGTAAGACATCATCACCATCGCCGCCGTCAATCCAGTCATTTCCTTGGTTGCCATTGACGAAATCGTTGCCATTCTCACCGAAGATCACATCATTTCCCAAGTCACCGTATAAGCGATCGCTGCCATCGCCACCCAGGATAGCATCGTCATCCTTGCCTCCGTGAACCCAGTCATCCCCCGCACCGGCTGCAATATAGTCAGTGCCTTGGTTCCCATGAATCGTATCATTGGCATCATTGCCATACAGATTATCATTGCCTTCCAACCCTTGGAGGAAGTTGCTGCCAGAGTCACCGATGATCGCATCAGCGGCATTTGTGCCGATGAGATTATCCAGGGAAGTTGCCTCTGGATTGGGTGAGACTTGAGGAACCGTAAGATTAGCGAGTTCGGGAAACACAGTATTGAGGGGGGCGATCGCCTCAGATGCCGACGGTAATGGGTTGATCAGCGGTGCAGGAGAAATCAAGGGACCGCCTGGATTGGGGTCAGCGGGAGTTGCACTGGAAATCCGAGTCGTCAAATTTTCGCCGGTGTTATTTTCCACCACTTCCGCAATGGATAAATTGCCGAACCCTGCCGCAAAGAACTCGTCAGTGGTGGTACCGAGGGAAACTTTTTGGTGCGTTGCGATCGCCCCATTGATATCCGTCTCCCCATTTGCCACAGCATCCGCCTTTTGCTGATTTGCCGCCGCCATCACCGTAGCCGCATCTGCCGCCATCTCCAGGATCCGATTCACATCCAGAGTGGGGTCAATGGCAGCCACATTTTGAGTCGCCGCTGCGATCAGGCGTTGCAGTTGTTCGGCAGAGTTTAAATCCAACGTATTTTGGGAAAGAACCGCATTCGCCAAAGTATTGACAACCGATCGGCTAATTTGAGCTTTCTCCAAACTGGAAGCGCCATCGAGTAACGCCGCAGTCTGAGTGACGACATTTTGCACCTGTACCATTGCCAGATTCGTCTCGACCCCTCCGGGAATTCCTTCTTCCGTCGCCGCGATCGGGTCGAACGTAGACAAATCCACCTCATCCGGTAAAGACAACGCTTGTTTGACCTTTTGATTCGCTGCCAACGGCGACAATCCCTGATCGATCGCCTCCGCCACCAAGCTGGTTAAAAGACTGACAATTTGAGAATCCGGTGTTGCTGTTAGCGGCGTTTCCAACGGTAAACCATTCGCGGTATCAATCCCGCCAGAAATCACAATGTGACCTTCTTCCGGGTCGAGTTCCCCATTGCCGTTAGTATCGAACGCTTCCAGAGATGCCTCAAACTCAAACAGACCCTCTTCGTTCGTGGTCGAAGTGGGTTCGTTGTCATCGCGGACGCCATTTTTATTGGCATCAAAGAACGCATCAGCCCCAGCAATATAGCCATCAATTGCCCGACTTATGATAGTCACCGTAACCACGGTGATCGACCGATCAATGATCACCGGGGGGCTAGAAATATTCGGTACTCCAGTATTCGTATAGTTGATGATATTCTGTCCCAGGAAGCTATTGCGCCAATTCCACCAGGGTGAAATCCAGTCATCCACTGATGGCGCACTGCCAGTGGCTCCCGAGATTTGGAAAATGATATCGTTATAGTCGCGATCGCTATAACCAGTAATCGGCATATCCTCCCAAGCAAACGTATTGCCATTCCCAGTCAGATCCACCATCTGACTTTGAATCGTGTGATTGGAGAAGAAGGGAATGCTAGGGCCACTCAAAAATGGAATCTCGTTCAAAACCTTCCGCACCGTACCATGAGGGACAAGCATCATGGCAAACTCTGTACCGGGGGTCATCGCAAAATTCTGAATGCCCCGATACCCGCCGCGATTCCACCAGTTGAATCCCCCGAATTCAGAAAATCCATTGCTAAACAGCGGTTGATCCCAATAATCGGAGATAACCACATGACCTTGGTTCGGGTTAAGCGCTCGTCGGGCCGCTTCCCTGATGTACTCACGGGAACCCACTTGCAGGTTTTCCATCCCCTCAATACTGAAGAAAGCCACTTCTCCCTCATAGTTACTGCCGTCAAACAGGAACTCCACATTAACCCGTCCATCGTCACCCACGACAAAGACACCAGGGGGAGTGGGATTTGGAATTGGAGGTAGAGGGGTCGGGTTCGGGGTCGGGTTCGGGTTCGGGTTCGGGTTCGGATTGTTTCCTCCGGAGACAAAACCATCAATCACAATGGCTTTACTGCCAGCAAGAGAGTTACTGGAACCCAAAGCTGGAAGGGTTAACTGGGCATTTTCACCCAATTGGTCTTGAATCGTAGCCCCATTCAGTGATAAGGCAGTATTGGAGAGGTATTCTAAGTCAGCAGAACTGTCTCCCTCTTGCACCACATAGTTAAAAGTGAGAGTATCACTGCCGCTACCCCTGTCGTAAATCGCATAGCGATCCGGGGTGCCGGTTTCGAGTTGCAGGCCAGGAGTACCCGTGACGTTAACGATTTGGTCGAAAGTGACGGCGATCGGGATGGTTTGTCCAACGCCGTAGCGACCATCAGGGGTGGTGGCAGTGACGGATGTCACCTTGGCAGTCTGGTTCAGGAGGACAGAGAGGTTGTTGCTGCTGAAGTTCGTCGTCACCAGGTCATCCTTGCCGTCCTCATTGAAGTCTCCCACATTGAGTAAATACGGACTGCTTCCCACATCGAAAGTAGCTGGGGAAGCGAAACCGCCATTGCCATCTCCCAGGAGGACGGAGACAGTCTCGTCCAACTCGTTCGTCGTCGCCAAATCGGACTTGCCGTCCCCGTTGAAGTCTCCTACCTTGATGTCCATCGGCCAAGTTCCTACGGCGAAGGTGGTTTGAGTGAAACCGCCTCTACCGTCTCCCAGGAGGACGGAGACATTGTTGTCGAAGTTGTTCGCTATCGCCAAGTCGTCTTTGCCATCCCCGTTGAAGTCTCCCCCAGTGATGGCAATCGGTCTGCTTCCCACGGCGAAGGTGGTTTGGGTGCCGAAACTGCCATTGCCGTCTCCAGGTAGGACGGAGACAGTGTTGCTGTCGCGATTCGCCACCGCCAAGTCGGACGTGCCATCCCCATTAAAGTCTCCGATGGTGAGGGAAACCGGAGCAGATCCTACGAGGAAGCTGGTTTGCGGCTCGAAACCGCCACTGCCATCTCCCAGGAGGACGGAGACGCTATAGCCGTCCCGGTTCGCCATCGCTAAGTCATCGTTGCCATCCCCGTTTAAGTCTGCCACGTTGACGGAAATCGGAGCGGCTCCTACCGGGAAGGTGGTTTGGGTGCCAAAACTGCCACTCCCATCGCCCAAGAGGATGGATACAGTGTTGTCGAAGCCGTTCGCCGCCGCCAAGTCGGACTTGCCGTCCCCGTCAAAGTCTCCTACGGCGACAGAAAACGAACCGCTTCCCACGGCGAAGGTGGTTTGGGTACCGAAACTGCCACTGCCGTCTCCCAGAAGGATGGAGACATTGTTGCTATTCTGGTTCGCCACTGCCAAGTCATCATGGCCATCCCCATTAACATCTCCAATGTAGACGGATTCCGGCCAAGTTCCTACGGGGAAGTTGGTGTAAGGGGCGAAACCGAGGGTGTGAGCGTAGGTGGCGAGGGTGTGGGGGGAGAAGGGTGTGGAGTTACTGGTCCTTTGTCTTTTGTCCTTTGTTTTTTGTCCTTTGTTATGAGTCCCATCACTCATGACCCATTCCCAGTTCCCATCTTCCTGTTCCCACTGGGGAAAAATTTGTTGCAGGTTCCAGGTGCCGCCTAATGCGGAGTTGCCGGTGGGGTGAGGGTTGGCGTAAATGGCGATCGGGAGGTGTTCGTGTAGCTGCTGGAGAAACTGCTGTCCCTCGCGTACGGCAGCGACTTCACATCCGTAAATGTAGAGTTGCCCGATCGCCCACTGTTGCAGTTCGGTGGCGTAGTTGCCGAGGGTTTGGCGGTTGAGGATGCTGTTGCCCAGGTAGAGGGTTCCGGGGGTCCCGTGAGAGATGAGGTGAAGGCTGGAACTCCCTGGGGAGAGTATTTCAGTAATTTGCTCAATGCCATCGCGGTGGGGATCGAGAATGTGGACTTCGCTTGAAGGGGTGATACCTGCGGCTAGGGTTTGGTAATCGTCCACCTTGGGATCGATGATGACCAGTTGTCAGGATAAGACGCTGGAATTGCTCGACCCGACGTGATCGATTGTTTGTACAGGAGAAAGGGAATTATTCGTCATGATTTTAGTTGTGGGATATTTCCTCTGGCTCTCGATCTCCTTCACCTCTTTGAAGAATAGAGGCGAATTGTCCCGAAGAGGGTACCCCATCTTTCCATCTTTTTCTGCGGTAGGGTGCGATCGCGGTCACAATTTTTTCAGAATTTTCTCTCTTGACAAAATATAAAGACAATGATATGTGTGATGCTTTTTTTCCGTAGTTTCATGGAGAGAGCCTCCTCGATCGCGTCGCCATCGGATGAATTTTCCCAGTAGTTTTATGTAGAGAACCCGATTCACGATCGCTCCAAAAGCGAGTTCCCCTGTAGCAGCCCTTAACAGATCCTACATACGGCTTACGGGGTGACAAGAAAGCTGAAAACTAGACGGGATAAGGGATATGGCTCTTAACTCCCTTCGATAAAAAGCCGGCTTATGGGGGTTAAGTTTCATCAAAGTAACACTTAAATCCTCTCAGGGAACTCCACAATAAAATAGCCCAAACCCTTCCCCTGAAACAATTGTAGGATTGGCAATGCCCACATAGCTGTTCGGTGGCTTCATCACCCTACTCCTTTAACAACTGTTGTCTTTCACACATCCAACTGCCTGTCGGAACCCGTCCCAAAACTATACCGGCTTGCAGGTTGGTCATAGCTGGAGAGTTTCGAGTGAGTGCGGTAAGCGAAGCCCAGGCGTAGGCTTATCGCATCCTCAGACTGGCTCCATCCGAAACCTGTCAAGGGCTTTCCCGCCAACCCAGCATCACTCCAGCCAAACCGTGGCAGTTGCCCTTCGACCTTGGCTGGATTTGGCATGGATGGGACCGGACCGCAAGCGATTGCCTACGGCATAGCTTCGCTTACCGGCATCAGGCTGGCTCGCCTTTCTGGTGACGACTCCATCATTAACTATCACAATCAACGGTAAATTCAGCTACATATTCTATTTAAAAACCGGAATAAAATTGATATATAATATTATGAAATAACTGCAAACTATTAGGCTAATTCCCAGGAATAGCAAATGGATTACCGAGACGAAGAACAAGCCAAACAAGAGATATTTCGCAAGTACAAATACGCGCTCAAAGGACTGCGGGTAGACCTAGGCCGCCCGGATGTGGTAGAAGCGCTAGACCAATGTTTCGAGGATTTTGAGTCAATTCTGCAACGATTTATTCTGTGGGCAATCTATCGAGAACAGGAGGATGGTAAACCCCTCCAATATCCGAGTGCTGGACTGATTCAAGCGATTAAAGAAGAATGGAAATTGCGCGACAAAAACGCTTGGTCTGCCGAGATATTATCAGACCCGCGCTTTGAGAGTCCCGGTACGAAATGGTGGAAGGCGGCAGAGGACGGGCTGGGGCGCGATACCCGCAACCGGCTGATTGCCGATGTGGTCGAGGAAAACACCTCCTATGTCTTGTTCCGCAACGGTCTGACCCTAAGACTAGCAGTGGCGATGGACTGGGAGTGGGACCAAATCCGAGACTACGGCGAACGGGAGACGCGGCCACAAACTGGCTCCTTGACTCAAATCTTTTCTTGAGGGAGCGCATCCGATAGGCCTTTGGAAGCAAGAGTCCCTTTCTGGGAGACCACTATAAAAGCGATGGGACTCCTTGCTAGTCCCTAGTTCCTTAGCGTAATAGTTTTATAGAGCGGGAGAGTTCGAGAGGGGAGCAAAACCCACGTCTTTTAAGCGTGGGATGTAGCGAACCCTTTCGCGCCCATGTTAATGGGCAGAGTCTTGTTCTGTGGGGTTAGGCAGTTGGTCTATCCAATCTTCGA
>NZ_JAFLQW010000269.1 GCF_017313335.1 Phormidium pseudopriestleyi FRX01
AGGTTGTTTAAACTGGGATTTTCGGCATCATAAGGATGCTTGATAATTGAGGAAAGGCGATCGGCGAGACAGGTTAAGTCAGAAAGACACATCAACACGCGATCGCGCAATACGGGATTTAATCCACCATGTACAGAAAAATTCAAATTTGTATCGGATTTCCGTTGTGCGTTATAGGCGACACAGAGCAAATCATCCAGGTATTCTTGATACGCTGCGGGTTCTTCGGGATTGATGAAGCGATCGAGATTGAGTTCACAGGCGATCGCCTCCACAATTTCTCGATGTTCCGGGATAGATAATGAGCGAAGTTGATCCGGCGTTTTTTCTCGAATTACTCGATACTTCTCCGGCATTTTTGGAAATGCTTTATAATCAAATTTCTCAAAATCATGGAGAATAAACCCAGCAATCACCAGACGCCGTTCGCGCTCTTTCACCACCTGCTTAACGGTTGTATTTAACTGTTGCAAGCGCTGCTGAATTAAATTTGCCGGAAATAATCCATTCAGTAAATGGGTATTCAACGATTGATCGCCTGCATTATCGCGTCTGACATTTTCTTTACCGCGTTTCTCATCCAGGCGATCGAAAAATTTACCTCCTTTCGCCGTCACCCCGATCGCCACCCGCAACAAATTCGGCAAAACGTACTCGGCAAAATCATGCATAATCGCATCATCAGGGTTTTGCGCCTCTATCGCTTCCCGCAATAACTTAAGCGTCAGTAACTCGCGCTGCTGGGGTTCAATAGTGCGATCGCTCGTCTCCCACCCAATCTCATCATCCCCATCCGGTTCCCAATCCTCTTCTAATTCCTCGTCGGATAATTCCTCATCAGGATTAGATTTTATATCAAATAGAGATAATTGCATCGCCTGTTCGTCATCAGATTGTTTGCGTTTTCTAGCCATTGTCAACCTCTAATGAATTGAGATAATCGCTCACCTGTCTAATGTAAAGTGGATATTGCTGCAACGCCTTGGAAATTGCTGTATAAACCACTTCTGGATCAATATCTTCATACTTGTGTGCTAAGATGTTACGCATTTTTGCAGAACGAGAAATTTTTTGGGCTAGTTCAGTTGAAATAATCCCATTCCTTCCCGCTTCTAAAAAGCACGATTCATTGGTTTTTGGATGGACTTGATACCTAGAGACTAAAATGTGTTTGTTAATGTCTAAGGCAGATTGAATCATTAACTCTAGCAGTCTTTCTACAGCCACTTGATCCCGAAAGGTATTCAAAAAATCATAGCGTGTAACTGATTGAAACTCTCTTAGGGTTTCCAAATACTTAGCGATTAATTCAAGACGTCTTCCAACCAACAAAGGATCCATAAATGTCACACTCCCCAACTTTGCAAAAACATTTTTATCTTTTCTCGTTGAGCTTTTTGAATTTTTTTTAGCTCAGAATCTTCAATCAATGCTCTATCTTTAAATCCCTCAAATTCCCCAGGATCTCGCTCGTATAAAAGTTTACCATCACGAGCTATAGAATGAGAAATCATAGCGGAACTATAATTGAGTTCTACAACATCAAGTTTGTCCTCTGAAATGTTAAAAAAATCGGCAAGTAAGCCAGGAACTTCAAGGCAGTTCCAGAAATTTTCATCAATGTGCTTTTGCCGAATTTCTTCATCATAGAGTGCAGCAAAATCCCAGTCGCTCTCTGTACGAAAATTACCTCTGGCTCGCGAACCAAATAGAACCAACATTTTGAGGTAAGGAATCTTTTCTGGCAACTGTAGTGCAAGTGCCTGGAGTTCTGCCATTGATGGTGCATTCATGATTGTTTATTTTTGTATGAAAAAAATGGGGAGAAAAGGGACTGGCTTCAAATGAGCGAACAGTCCCAAATCAACATGACTGAGGAGGGTAAGTTATCTTAGATTGACTTATTCCAACGTTCGTTTGAATTATGGGGACTTAACCAGCCTTCTCCTATCAAAGTTGACTTTATGGAGACAGGGAGTTAAGGCGACCTAGTTCTAAACTTATTGGCGCAAGCTACTCCGACGGTTTTCCCTCCTCGATAAGGAACTCTCTAGATAAGCCAGAGACTTTCCTACCAGATCCAGCAGACGGTTACGATGTCACCAACCGATACTCATGCTGGCTGCCACCAACTTGCCGCCTTTCAATCGAGTAACCTTTGTTGCGAGCCTTGAAAATCGTGTCCCCAAATCGGAAACTCACTTTGGCAGCCAGTTCGTCACCCGAATGCCAACGACCATCCCGCAAGACTTCGATTAATTTATCCAACTTGGTAATTTTCGCAATTTTGCTCATTTCCATCTCCTGTATGAGTTTTTTCCACAAACCGCTGTCAGGCTACCAACAGCTTCAGTAGCCAGTTTCAGCCTGCTTAGTCCAATGTTAGCTCGAACGATAGTGACTGTCAAGACATTAAGCTTTAGAACTATTCAACACTTCTTAGTTAGCTTTGAACTATTCAACCCTTCCTAAATTTGGTACAATGGCGAAGCTGAACAGAGAAGCATAACTTAAGCGCCAAGTTTCAATACTCCTTAATCCCTTTCAGGGATTGAAACGAATAGTTCTAAGCTTATTGGCGCAAGCTTCTCTCCTCTAATCCCTTTCAGGGATCCACCTTCTAACAGATCCATACCTCACCCCCCTTGCTCTTAAACCCGTAGGCGAGGGTATCCAGTAATAGTGCCGACTGGCTGAAACCGATCGCATAGGGTGACGTTCCATCGTGGGTACTGTACTGATCCTTAATCGGATAGATCTGAAAGTGCATCGGCAAACGCAAGCGCGATCGCACCTCGGCAACGGGACGCGGAATCACATAACAGACGAGTGCCTGTTTCTTCAGTCGCTGGTTAATCTCCCGGATCCAGGTATTCCCTGGTTGCCACACTTGGATCCCTA
>NZ_JAFLQW010000222.1 GCF_017313335.1 Phormidium pseudopriestleyi FRX01
AGGATAAGGTGATGGAACCGAAGTATGTTCGGCATTTGGCCAGTTTTCATGCCCTCTTTGAACATGGAGGGATGAATGTGATTGAAATTCCTGAATGCGGCCATTTATCGATGGTGGAGCAACCGGATGTGGTGGCGACTGGATTTCGCCAGATTCTGGGCAATCATGGTTAGGGGCGATGGAAGCATCCCAAAAAGGGAGAAGGGGCGGGGGGGATCTTACAAGAGTAGGTTTTTTACGCTCATAGTGATTTGCTTTACGAACGGTCCCCGGACCTTGGCAAGGTCCGGGTTAGGGTGGGGTTCCCCTTGACGGGGCGATCGCCTGAGTTACGCACCCTCATGAGGCGATCACAGATGTATAGAGCCGGGTGCCAACCTCTTTCTTCATAACTCAGGCGATCGCGCTTGCGCGTGAACTCTCCACCCACTCATTTCTCTTGAACTTGACGCGCGATAGCGCGTCAAGAGGACCCCACCCTAACCCTCCCCTTGCCAAGGTTCGGGGACCGTTCGTGAGGCAAATCCCCCCTGAACGTAAAAAAACTACTCTTGTAAGGCGGGGGGGATGAGGGCAGACTGTCCAAACATCAGATGCTCCCGTCGCGATCGCCCCGGATTGTCCCCCCTATAAATAAAGCTGGTTGGCATCGGTTAGGGCCATGCGGGATTGAGCGCCTAGGGTCAGGGGACTGCGATCGCCTCGGTTGAGGCGATCGGCTGCGGCACAGGCAATCATCGCCGCGTTATCGGTGCAGTATTTTAAGGGAGGAAATAACACTCGCAGATTGTAGGAGGCAGCATCAGCCAGTAGATGTTGTCTGAGGCCGCTATTAGCCGCAACTCCACCCCCAACAACGATGGTATCTCGATCGCGATCGCGGGCTCCGGCAATGGCCCGTTTGCTTAAGGCTCTAGCTACCGTATCCTGAAAACTAGCAGCAATATCGTTGACTGGGAGTTCCTCCCCAGTCGCTTTGAGTTTCTCCACTAAGCGCAGAACAGCAGTTTTTAAGCCACTAAAACTGGTGTCATAAGGATGATATCCCCCGGACGGCAGTCCGATTTTTCCCTCGGGTAACTTAAAGGCTTTGGGGTTCCCGGATTTGGCAAGGCGATCGATAATTGGCCCTCCGGGATACCCCAGCTTTAACAATCGCGCCACTTTATCAAAGGCTTCCCCGGCAGCATCATCCCGGGTTTGTCCTAGGGTTTCATAACAGCCGCTATCTAGGACATCAATCAAGCTGGTGTGACCCCCAGAGACTAACAGGCAAATAAAGGGCGGTTCTAAGCTGGGTTCGCCCAGGTAGGAGGCATAGAGATGTCCTTCGAGGTGATGGATGCCTAGAAAGGGTTTTTGATGCAGCATAGCGAGGGTTTTGCCAGCGGTGAGGCCGACTAATAAAGCACCGACGAGACCCGGGGTGCAGGTGGCGGCGATGCCATCAATGTCGGCCCAACTGAGTTGGGATTCTGCTAACGCTTGGGCGATCGCCCCATCAATCACTTCTAAATGCGATCGCGAGGCCACTTCAGGAACTACCCCTCCATACTGCTGATGCACCGCAATTTGGGAAGAAACGACATTACTGCTCACTTCACGATTCTTTACAATTGCTACCGCAGTTTCGTCACAACTTGTTTCAATTGCTAAAACGGTTGCCATTGGCTGGTAATTTTTGGAATGATAGGTTAACTATTGCCTAGCTTAATCTTTACGAGGTTGTCTTAGCAGAGTATGATTTTCTGGAAGTTCCCAGAACTCAACTGCTCTTACCCAATCGAGTTTTATCCTCGGCGTCGCCCTCGGGTCTGTGAAGAGAATGACTTTAATCCGTCGTTCTCCCCCAGCTTGAGAAAAAGAACGCACAGATCGATAAACTAGATTGAGTAACAAAGCAGCCTCCGGTTTTGTTGACAATCTTGATGTTTCGTAACAAAAGGAAACAATTCTATGGGACGATTGTTCGCGTTGGTTCTGACGATTTGCCTTTGGTTCAGCTTTGCCCCTGCTGCATCTGCTGATTCCTACCAAAACCTCACTCCTTGCGGTGAGAATCCGGCATTCGTCCAAAAGGCTAAGAATGCTAACACCCCAGGTGCAAAAGCTCGCTTTGAGAAATATTCCACATTGCTGTGCGGACCTGAAGGCTATCCTCATTTGATTGTGGATGGCAATTTGGCCCACATTAATGAGTTTGGCATTCCCAGTCTGCTGTTTCTCTATATTGCCGGATGGATCGGCTGGGCTGGCCGTTCCTATGTAATTGCCGCCCGTGACAGCGGCAAAGCTGAAGAAAAAGAAATTATCATTGACATTCCTTTGGCAATCAAATGTTCTTTGGGTAGTGCCGCTTGGCCATTGGCCGCTTTTGGCGAATTTACCAGTGGTAAATTAACGGCCAAAAACAATGAGATTACTGTCTCACCCCGTTAGAAAAGTTCAGTTGAAAGAGATTTTAGATTTTAGCTGGGCTAAAATCTAAAATCTCAATATTAACCTGTCTTGGATTTAGGAGAAGCGTTCATGGATTCTTTCGTTAAGTTTCTGTCGCTCGGGCCCGTTGTCTTAATCTTATGGCTGTCCCTAACAGCCACTCTCTTGATTATTGCCAACAATATCTATCCTGATGCCTTAGTTCCTCCGTTCTAAGAGTGGCTAAAGACGGCTCAAGCCCGACGAGTTTGGATTGATTTAAACAAAAAGCGATCGCTTCTACTGGATCAGATAGAGGCGATCGCTTTTTGTTTATAAAAACCCGCACCCGTCAACGGTGGGGCTATACAGACTAGCCCTGTCAAGGTGGTAAATTTAATGACAAAAAATCGTTGTTTCATGTAGGGGTTTGGTCTCCAAACCCTCAGATCTGATGTAGGGGTTTGGTCTCCAAACCCTCTTGATGCTTAGGAAACAGGGGCAAATAAGGCCATCTCGATCGCCTCTAATGCCCGGTCAAAATCATCATTTACAATCACAATATCAAACTCCTCGGCAGCAGCAATTTCGACTTGAGCACGGTGCAGACGACGGGCGATCGCCTCCTCAGAATCCTGGCCCCTCAACCGCATCCGCCGTTCCAACTCCTCCAGGGATGGCGGTAAAATAAACAATTGCAGCGCCCCGGGAAACGTTTCTCGAACTTGTCTGGCCCCTTCTAACTCAATTTCCAATACCACTAAATTCCCCTGGGCGATCGTCTCTTCCACCGGGGTTCGGGGAGTCCCATAACAATTTCCCGCAAACTCCGCCCATTCCAACAATTGACCCGTAGCAATTAACCCTTGAAATTTCTCCAGATTCACAAAATAATAATGCCGCCCGTCAATTTCTGCCTCCCGAGGCGCACGAGTGGTCACCGAAATCGACAACTCCAGTTCCGGGTGACGTGCCAACAGCGATCGCAGCAACGTTCCTTTCCCCACACCACTCGGACCCGTAAACACAATTAATTGACCCATCTGCATCACTTAAATAACCCCTTACTAGACCCCAAAAATTGCCCAGTCCTCCCAAAACAGTCAGAACCCGGTCAATCTTTCACCTTTATTTTCTTAACTATCTTTAACTGGTAACGAACCGATTAGCAACCGTCTCCGGCTGAATTGAAGACAGAATCACATGACTCGAATCCATAATAATCACCGCCCTTGTCCGCCGTCCGTAAGTCGCATCAATCAACCGATTTCCCTCCCGCGCCTCAGTGACAATGCGCTTGATGGGAGCCGATTCGGGACTGACAATGGCAATCACCCGATTGGCACAAATGATATTACCAAACCCGATATTAATGAGCTGAATATCCATAACTAGGACCGTCCTCGGGATGTAAAACGTTTGTTCTTCTCAAAGCAGTTTGAACCTTAAAAATCAAATCTGAGGAGATTTTGGTCCTCCGGTCCCCCTTTTGCCGGGAGGAGTTTTACTAAAAACGCTGAAAACCTCAGCAGACAAGTTTTTCAGCTTGTGGAATAGGATAGCCATCCCCAAGAGACAATAGAGGGGGCCGGAATTCAGCAGCCGGGAATGATACCCTGAATAGGGGCAGAATGAGTATTCCCTGCCACCCTCGGTGGAAGTCGCCGATTAAAGATTGATACTCCATCCGGTTGTAAAAAGTCGGTTTTCTGTATTAGCCCGCGCAGGCCTGTGCTGAGTAAAGCCTGCCCTGAGCCCTGAGCCCTGAGCCCTGAGCCAGTCGAAGGGTCGAAGGGTCGAAGGGTCGAAGGGTCGAAGTGCGGGCTTCGTCCGTGTAGCCCCACCGTTAACGGGTGCGGGTTTTCTCCTCCTGGATTGACCCCGATCGCGCTCTAATTTCCATAGTATCTACAAAATTTGGAGGAACCCGACAATCCGCTGCACTCCGGAAGGCAATTCATGGATTTTTGAGGGTTTTGGGGTGCTTTTTGAGAATTTGATGACTTGGATTGTAAATTTACGGGTATTTTGGACCATTAGCGATGCAACCTGTTGACTTGACTACCTTGATTGCCTCCTATTGCGAGTTGCGAACCACTTGGTTACCGGCGCGACTCGAACAGGTTTATCAGCGCGATCGCCATACCATTTTTTTAGCCCTGCGAACCCTCACCGGGCGCGGATGGTTGGCGGTTTCCTGGCATCCCACCGCTGCCCGGTTGCATCTGAGTGACCCGCCCCCGCGTAAACCGGATACCTTCACCTTTAGCGACCAATTGCGCCATCAACTGGGGGGTTTGGCATTTGTGGCGATCGCCCCCGTCTCGCCCTGGGAACGCGCCCTAGACCTCCAATTTGCCAAACGTCCGGGAGACCCGGTACTCTGGCATTTATATATCGAAATCATGGGCAAACGCAGTAACGCCATTCTCGCCAATGCGGACAATCAAATCGTGACTGCCGCCCATCAAGTCAGCGAAAAGCAGTCCAGTATCCGCCCCATCCTCACCAGCGCACCCTACGCCCTTCCCCCGGCCCTGATGGACCCCATCCCCAGTCTCAGCGAAACCCAATCGCGCTGGCAAGAACGAATTGCCCTGATTCCTGATGCCTTGGGACGGCAAATGCTCAAAAGTTATCAGGGTCTGAGTTCCCATCTGGTTAAAGCTGCGATCGCCTCCGCCGGACTCGACTTTGAACAATCCACCCACAGTCTGACCCCGGAGAATTGGAACCGCCTCTTTCACTCCTGGCAACAGTGGCTAAAATTTCTCCAAACCTGTCAAACCGGCGATTTATCCGCAGTCTATCCCCATTGGACCGAGACTGGATATCAGGTCATCAACTGGAACCAGAACCCAGAACCCCCCGATTTCAAGTCAGTCCAAGACTTATTAAATCGCTACTATACCGACGAACTGAACCGATTTGACTTTAAGCAACTGCGCCATCAACTGAGTCAAAAACTCTCCAATCTCCTGAATAAATTGCGAGTCAAGGGACAGGGATTTGAAAACCGCTTGCAAGAATCTTCCGAAGCGGATGAATATCGGGCAAAAGCGGATTTATTGATGGCGAACCTGCATGAGTGGAAACCAGGGATGAAGGCGATCGCCCTACCCGACTTTGAAACCGGCGAACCCGTCACCATTCCCCTAGATTTAGAAAAAAATGCCGTCCAAAATGCCCAATCCCTCTACAAACGCCACCAAAAACTCAAACGGGCGCGGGGTGCCGTAGAACCCTTACTCGCTGCGGTTCGCCAGGAAATCGACTACTTGGAACAGATTGAAGTTGCTATTTCCCAAATCGACGACTACCGCGAACCAGCAGATTTACAAGCATTGGCTGAAATTCGCGAAGAGTTCATCCAGCAGGGATATCTCAGCGACCCCGACTATAAGCGTCAAATCCAAGAATCCACCCCAGAGTTTTACCGCTTTGTCTCTCCCAGTGGGTTTGAACTGCTGATCGGGCGGAACAATCGTCAGAATGATGTGTTGAGTTTTCGGGTAGCGACAGATTATGACTTGTGGTTTCACACTCAGGAGATTGCCGGGAGTCATGGGTTGTTGCGCTTACCCCCGGGTTCCGTTGCTGATGAAGCGGATTTACAATTTGCAGCGGATTTAGCAGCTTACTATAGTCGAGCCCGTCACAGTGAGCAAGTCCCGGTAGTGTACACGGAACCGAAAAATGTTTATAAACCCAAGGGTGCAAAACCCGGAATGGTCATCTATAAGCATGAGCGCATCCTCTGGGGCTGTCCTCAGCATTTTACGCCTCCGGGTTAATGTTTGATTATTGAAGTCAGAAGATTGAATAGAATTTACTGACCTATAGAGAGATTTACGGAAGGAAGCGATCGTGTCTTCTGTTACAATACGACTTGAGGAAAAGATTTAAGAATCCATCGCCGGTCTCAAAGTTGGGAACGCGCAGTTAGGATTTCCTCGAAAAGAAACGACAACGCAAAGGGTATTTTTTTATGGTGACCAGCTAGAATTATTGCTGGTCTTTTTTTATTGCTAGGCAGCAACCCGGTTTCTTCAACCCCCACCCAGATTGAGAAACCGGGTTTCTTCACCAAATCTGCGCCAATTAACCAAAATTATCGCAGAAACCCGGTTTCTAGCCCCCACCCAGAACCCAGAAACCGCTTTTGACTTCGGCAAACA
>NZ_JAFLQW010000547.1 GCF_017313335.1 Phormidium pseudopriestleyi FRX01
GATCGCGCTGCGGATGTGAATGCGATGTTTGCCGATCGCTCTGTCCAAGCACTTTTAACCATGCGCGGGGGTTGGGGATCTAATCGCATTTTGCCCTTATTAAATTATGACTTAATCCGTTCAAACCCCAAAATTATTATGGGTTATAGCGATATCACCTCATTATTACTGGCAATTTATGCCCGCAGTGGCATTATTACCTTTCATGGTCCCGTTGCCACCTCGGTTTGGAATCCATTTTCGGTCAATTACGTTCAACGCCTGTTGCTGGATGCCGAACCTGTGCGGATGCAAAATCCTCCCCTGACTCGCCACCAAACTATCACCGGAGGTAAAGCCCGAGGTCAATTAGTGGGAGGAAATTTATCGGTTTTAAGCGCATTGGTAGGGTCGGCTTATTTGCCCGATTGGGAGAATAAAATTTTATTTGTCGAAGAAATAGGGGAAGATATTTATCGGGTGGACCGAATGTTAACGCAGTTAAAATTAGCAGGAATTCTCGATAAAATTTCCGGATTTATTTTTGCCGAATGTACTCGATGTGAAGCGGGGGAAGGCGATGAACCTTCGTTGACTTTACCCCAGGTGTTATCCGATTGGATCCGCCCCCTGGGAATTCCCGCCTGGTATGGGTCAGCTATCGGTCATATTAGAGATAAATTTACGGTTCCTGTCGGCGTTGAGGTGGAAATTGATGCCAACCAAGGAATAATCCAACTGTTAGAACCAGCAGTAGGATAATGGCCTAGTTTACAGGTTTGAGGCCAAAACAGGTGAGGGTAGAGGAGCAGGGATTACCCCGGGTAAAAAGGCTTGATCTACTGATGCCTACCCTCACCCACTAAAGAGTAAAGAAGAAATCTCATCAACGATTTGTAGTCGCCCTCGCCTTAAAGCTCGCAGGAGTCGGTCAATTGAGAACCTATCTTCCTCCTCCAAAGATTCTTCTAAAATAGCCGCCATCAATCCATAGCGATCGGCGAGGGTAATTTTCCGGGTGGCGCTCACTTGGGCCATCAGTTCGGAGATCGCATGGGGCAGAAGTTTAATGGAGGGATTCATAGCATTTTATTCCTTAAATTCTATATTTTTATTATGAAGCTTTTTTAAAGAATGGTGAGCGATCGAGATCTAATTCAACTTGCGATCGCAGACACAAAAGATCCGGATCGATATCTCTAAACATAAGCGATCGCTCTATCAACCTTTCTGTGATTTACAACACAGGTTGTGGCGATCGCCATCACTGCTAAAATCTGAGGCACTTTTTTGATGCTATGATTGTTCCATCAGGAATTCACCTCGGTGTCCCTCGTCTAGCCCTGATGATTTTACAGACGCGCCAACTCTCCATTAAGTGCCACTGAAAGCAACTTTTCATCCCTTAAAATAGTCCAGATTACAACCCCCGCTTATGGGATAACTCAAATTATTTGATTCATCGTTTAAGGAAAAGTCAAGAAAAATGTTAAATCGAATCAAACCTGTCGCCCTCGCCTTGTTCGCATTCTCTCTAGGTGGATGTATTTTCATCGTCAACCCAGAGCAAGGACCCCTAAGCGAAAATCCCTCCGTTGAGAGACAATCTCCCCAGTTTCCCAAACGCAATCCTGCATTTAAGCAAATTCTTTATGTAGACTCAATTCAGGGAACCGATACCCCTGACGCAGGAGAGAGAGAAACCGAACCGTTTCGGACGATCGCCTATGCTTTAACCCAATCTTCTCCCGGCACTGTGATCCAATTAGCGCCGGGGGAATACAGCGAAGAAACTGGGGAAACCTTCCCTTTGAAAATCAAAGCGGGGGTGACCCTCAGAGGCAACGAAAGACAGCAGGGACAAGGGGTGGCGATTATCGGGGGTGGGGATTACCTCAGTCCCACCTGGGGTAAACAAAAGGTCACCATTCTCCCGGGCGATCGCACGGAAATCGCTGGCATCACTGTCACGAATCCCGATCAATCGGGAACGGGAATTTGGGTAGAATCTACTAACCCCAGAATTCGCAATAGTACCGCGACAAAAAGTGGCCGCGAAGGAATATTTGTCACCGGAACCGGAACGCCGATGATTGAGAATAACCGCATCTTTGAAAATGGCGGAAATGGGATTTCTCTCACCCATGAAGCGGCGGGAGAAATTCGAGATAATGTAATAGAAAATACCGGCTTTGGTTTGGCAATCGGCGGAAATTCTAGCCCCTTAGTGGTGAATAATCAGATTCGGAATAATATTGATGGGTTGGTTATTTCTCATTCTTCCCGTCCGATTTTGCGAGAGAATGCGATCGCCAACAACAGCCGGGATGGATTGGTGGCGATCGGGGAATCTCAGCCAGATTTAGGAACAGAAACCGTTTCGGGAAACAATACCTTCAAAAACAATCATCGGTATGACATTCATAACACCGCCCAAGCGCCAACTTTAAGGGTCGTTGGTAACCAGTTAGATGACACTCGGGTGATTGGTGCCGAGATCCAACTCCGATAAGAGGGTTTGGAGACCAAAACCCTACATCACCGAAGAGGGTTTGGAGACCAAAACCCTACATCACCGAAGAGGGTTTGGAGTTATGGTGCCATTCCCCGATCGCCATTACGAAGAGTCTGAAGACTGAAATCGATGCGATCGGTCCCGTGCGTTATCTGATTTCCCCGAATAAAATTCATTATGCTCACATGGGAGGGGGAGTCGCTTTATGGATGAAGTGGTATTTTTTCACCGCCAGAGTCGCACTTTTAATTCTGACGGATTTAGCCCAATTGCGACGGGCATTTCGGTGGTTGGGGATTGGGGATGACGACGGAGTTCGTCACTACGAACAGGGGGGAGATGGTTTATCTTAGTTTGTAGTAACGACTTCAGTCGTTATCTTCGGTATTTTTGAGATTTTACCGAGATGGGGGGAGGGTTTTTCCTGAGAACTCACGATAAAATTGAGACCATAGAGCCAAACTTGTCGGAAACAACTATGCAAGAACCACAGATAGAAAATAATACGAACCCCACTGAGGTGCAAACCATTGCGCCCAATGTGTTTCAAAGACTGTTAGGGGATTGGCGGATCAAATTTGGGCTGATTGGATCCGCGATCGGACTCGCGGTCCTGGGGTTGTTTTTACTCCTGTTCTTCTGGAATCATACGGTGGCGGGAATGGGAATGCGGTCCTGGGCCTCTAGTGCGGGTGCGGCGCCCATTGAATGCATGATTAAGGATACCAATAATGATGGATATGTCAGTTGCAGTGCCATGTTAAAAGGGCAGGTGGTACCGTTGGAATGCGGTTCCAGTTTGTTTAATATTGGTTGTCGGGTGAACTATGGTGCCGCAGCAGCGCCCCAGGTGCGATCGCAAAATAGATAAGTCAGGTTGTCCGGGGTTTTGAGTGCTCCGATTTAGGAACATCTGACTTGTGGTTTTTACAGGCGGCGGTTTGAAGGGGTCTAGGCGATCGCGACTGGATGAGATAACCTAGACCCAAAACCGTGTTTCTGTAACGCAGGGGTTGCCAAAGAGAGCAAAGCGTTGGTCAAGAAATCCGGTTTCTCACCGCTGTACCCATTTCTAAGAAACAAGACGGCTATAATTGGGGGTTGAGTCAATTCCTATCCGATGGATCTACTTGTCGAGGATAACTGTGGTTCGCAAACACCCGAAAATGCTGCTGTCCTTACTTCTCCAAGGGGGAGAAGGCGATCGCCTAATTCAACGTCCTGACTCCCTATTTTCCATCCCCGGCAAACCCTGGAAAATGGGTCCGGGGTTTGCTGTTTCTTTGCTCTGTGGTGTGGCCCTGTCTCTCATGGGGTCCGCCGTTGGGAATGCTACCCCTGTGGTTTCTTCCTCGGGTCCCGAGGTGATGTCAACGGGTTCTGACATAGAACCCGGATTCTCTCCGGTGGCACAAGGCGATCGCAACCGCCTAATCCGCCAGGGAACGGAACTGAGTTGGAATGGACAACGGCGATCGCTGAGTTGGATTGCCTGGTCCCCGGATGGTCATCCCACCCAAATTCGCTACGGGTTTACGGAGATGGACCTGATGCAGCAAATGGGGGTAGAGTTATTAAATACCGATGATGCCCGAATTCAGCCCGTGCGTTGGTTCTCGGACCCGGAATTACAACCGTTGAATCTACCCGTGCTCTGGAGTCAAGGCAGACGATACCTGGATATTACTCCCCTGGCAGAGCAATTGGGGTGGCAGTTGCGAGACTCGGGGCAAATGTTGGAAGTGACCTCACCTGGGGCGACGGTGGCGGGGATTGAACAACCAGAACAATCCTGGGGCGATCGCATCGTTTTGGACCTCAATGGCACTCCTTTGTTTACCGTCTCTTCTACCCCGATTGAACGGACTCCCCAAGAGGAAGACCCGAATCCCGATGGCGTGCAAGACAGTCGCCCTCCTGCCTTGCCGCTACAAGAATTTGTGATTACCATCGATGCCACTCTCACGCCGGAACTGCTCAATGCCAGGGCGATCGCCAAGGAAAATCTCACACCAGCGCCTGATTCCGCAGGGGAAAGAACCATTGCTTTAACCTTGGGACAGACTGGATTTGCGGGATTAATGGATACAAGCGGCGATCGCACCACCTTACGATTGCAGATTCCCCAGATGTGGCGACCCCGAGTCTGGACCGATCGCAATCCCAATCGCTTAATCATCGACATTCAACCCGATGTTGTCACTGAGCGTAACATCCTCTGGGCATCAGGAGTCCGTTGGCGACAGCAACTCCTCGAAGTCGCCGACAGTCGCTTTCCCGTCGTCTGGTTAGAACTCAACCATCGCAACGCCTCCAACACCGTACTCAAACCAATTACCGCCAATCCCGGTTTACCTGGCATTGCCGAACTTAGTCAAATTGCCGATCGCCTCGGTGCCCATGCTGCCATTAACGGGGGATTTTTCAATCGCAACAATCAACTCCCTTTGGGTGCAATCCGTGAAAATGGACGATGGTTATCCAGTCCCATCCTCAACCGAGGGGCGATCGCCTGGAATGATTCCGGAAGTGCAATTATCGGACGCCTCAGCTTAGAGGAAACCCTCACCACTGCCCAGGGAGAAGACTTACCTATTTTATTTTTAAATAGTGGCTATGTCAAAGCCGGGATTTCTCGCTATACACCAGAGTGGGGAGAAACCTATACGACCTTAATTGATAACGAAATCATCGTAGTCGTTGAGAGGGGGAAAGTTACCGAACACCTCCAAGGGGAAAAAGCTGGAGAAAGCACCTTTGCCATTCCCGAAACTGGTTTTTTGCTCACCTTACGGTCCTTTGCCTCCGCCTTACCGCGACTCCCCATCGGCACCTCGGTCCTGATTAATCGGGTGACTGTCCCCTCCTATTTTGACATCTATCCTCACATTTTAGGGGCGGGGCCTGTGTTAGTCAACAATAATTGGATTGTGTTAGATCCGGAGGCGGAACAATTCAATCAAAACTTTATTGAAGGAAAAGCCTCGCGAAGTGCGATCGGTCAAACTGATGATGGTCGCTTAGTAATTGCGATCGTCCACCACCGCACCAACGGACCCGGACCCACCCTCATGGAAATGGCCCAAATCATGCAACAGTTAGGGTCCGTCAACGCCCTCAACCTAGATGGAGGCGGTTCCACCACCCTATTTCTAGGCGGTCAACTCCTAGAACATCCCCCCCGCATCATCCCCCGCATCCACAACGGATTAGGCATCTTTTTACAGTCAGAATAGGATTCTATTGGTAGCAAGGACTGAAGTCGTTACTACGAACATAAGAAAGAAAGAAAGAAAGAAAGAAAGAAACGACTGAAGTTGTTACTACGAACTGGGGAGTTATTGGGGGGGGTTGCAGAGGTTTTGTAGGATGGTTTCGTGGTCTTGGGCTTCTAGGACCCAGGGTTCTGCGGGTTTGATGCGATCGCTGAGTCCGAGGATGAAACGGTTGTAATCGGACCCTAATGATTCACAGGTGGTTTGGAGGCAGAGGAGGTCTCGACCTGTTAATTGACTGAAAAAGGCAGTTAAGATTCCTGCTTCTAAAAAACAGACGGGACGATTCCACTTTGGGGCTTGGTCTGCGTAGGGGGAATTTTTGGCAATGATGATCAAGAATCCATCCTGATAATGGTCTTGATTTAATTCAAAGCTACCCCAACCCATTGTTTTCCAAAATTGCTGAAAGCATTGAATGAATTGAACCATTTCCAGTTGAGAGATGGTTTTTCCATAGTAATCGGATATTTCTTCACAAAATCTCACATAAAAGTTTTTGCCCCACCATTTACCGCAGTTGAAGAGGACGAGGCGGGCGGCGGATCCGGTTTCATGTTCGAGTCCGCTATAGATGGCGGAAATTAAGGTTTCGGGGATGGCGAGGAGGCGATCGCCACGGCGATTTTCCAGGAGTCCGAGTTCTAAGTCACCTTTCACATAAACGTTATAAGCAAAATAATTGCCCGGGAGTTGTTGTTCTTTCAGCAGGTTGGAAATAGAAATCATAGTGTTATGCTTAGGAATTCGGGGTTTGGGATATTTTGGGGGATGAGTTGGAGGGTGGATTACTGAGGTTGAGTCTCCTCCAATAACACGGCTTTGGCTTTCTCAAATAAGGGTTGAATCAGAGGAAAGTGTTTGTCGGAAAGTTCTGCTTTTACCCCTTGAAGTAATAACTCGTACAATTTGTGTTCGATGGTTTGGGTTTGGTGAGTTTGCACTAATCCAGTCATCCAATCTTTCAGGCGCAAGGCAAGAAAGTCGGGGTCACTTAATAGCATGGCAGTCCCACAGTAGCGACTAATCAACAGCCAGTGTTTGAGCGATCGCTCTAGGAGGTCCTGGCGTTCATCGGGAAAGGCGGCGACAAGGCGATCGGCTACGGGTTGAAAAATCTGTTCTTCTTTGTCTCGGAGGATTTCATAGGTCTCCATGCGTCTAGCTAAGGATACCGCATAGCGTCGAAAGAGTTCGAGTTCATTCGTCTGTAAATAACGCTGTTCAGCTTGCTCTAGCAGTCGCGCAATCTCGGGGTGCATGGTTGTCTTCTGACCTGGGTTTGAGGATTGGATAATTTCAAGAAAAACAGTCGCTAAGGTGCTGTTTGCCGTCGCCACTTCAGTCCCGGTGAAAAGTCCTAAAAGGCTTCGAGTAAATCAATCAGGGTCACTTCCTCTTGTGATGAGGAAGCGGTCCCGGCAGAGGATGAGGGTTTGGGAAAGGAACCGACTTCCGGGGTCCCTTCCCAAGGCAGCAGACGGAAATAATCCCCGACGACCAAGGTCCACCGTCCGGCGGGGTCGGTCCGCTGTCCGTTGTCAGCTTGGGTTAGGGGTTCTCCTTGCCAGTTACATTGACTAAAATATTCTTGGACGGACAGTTGTAATAACGATTTGCCGTTATTCATCGTAAGCGTTCTCCGACTTCTAACCGTTGTTGGATATCCCGAGCAGTGGCTCCTTCATTTTGCCAGAAGGCAGCAGCATCAATGCGGTCCTGACTGCCGAGTAAAAATTTACAGTAGGTTTCACCCATTGAGTAACACTGCAGTTCGATGCAGCTTAACTGTTTGTTGACCAAGCAGGTGAAGAATCCAGCAAATAAACCGGCGTAGATGTAGCAGACGGGTTTGCCGACATCGCCGAGGGTGCGGGCGACGGCAGAATCAAAGAGGTTGATAAACATAAATCCATGCTTGCGATCGCTCAGATCGACTTCCCAGCGTCCCCATCCTTGGGCGGTAAAGGGCCACCACCAGGTTTCTAGCAAAAACATTAGGTTCGCTTGGCGAATATCCCGCTGATATTCTTTCTCAAACCACTTTTTGAAAAATTCGGCATCTTTGGTCCCCCATTCGCAGCCAATGGTGTACATGATCACCGAGGCGGCACTGCCGACTTCTTCTTCTAACCCTTCGACTAAGCCAATAATAAAGTCTTCGCTGGTCAAGGTATTTCGTCCCTGATTCCAGTCGGTGACAATCCCGGTGTCAGGGTGAAATGAAAAGAAATCCTGAAAGCCATAGTGGTTGTGCTTTTGGTGCTGCTTTGGCTGACGATTCGATTCTAAGTTTGCAGCCGGTTTTTTGTTGGTAGATACTACCATCAGACAATACTCCTTGTGATGGGATGGGGTCTTGGTTTGCTGTCCCGGTCAGTTCCGTTAAGCGGTTTACTGTCTGGGGGTGGGTCGTCGCGGTTTTCTTTGACGCTGACCGATGCCCTGTTCAACCGTGCCGGTCTATATTCTAATTTTAGGCAACTGAGCGGGTATTTGGAGCGATGAATTTTGCCGATCGCACTAAAACCCCGGAAAATTGACTCGAAAAATTCTAACATCAAGAATCATGTATTTTTATTGAGACATCGTTACCGATTAATTTTGATGATAAATTTTCCAAACTAGGCAAAAATCCGCGAGGATGCGATTGACATTTAACCCGGTTTGTGTATATAAAATAACATCAAAACTGAAGCGCTGGCTTTAGGCAGCATGGGTTCCCTTTGCCCCTAAATCCAGGCTCCCAAGACAGATATGAGCTAACCCGTTAGATTATGCAGCATGGGATGTCATCTGAACCGGCTGCATGGGAATTTCAATTCGGAACTCAGTGCCTTGTCCC
>NZ_JAFLQW010000215.1 GCF_017313335.1 Phormidium pseudopriestleyi FRX01
GGCTCCGGGGGATGAGGGCAGACTGACCAAACATCGGATGCACCCGATGCTACCACTTCTTAAAAAAAATCCAATTACTAAAAGAGGCGGTATGTTTGTTCACCTAATTTAATAATGCTCTATGTTCCCCTTCTCTCCCTAGACTAAATCTTCAAAAATCGGGAAAAATAAGTCTGATACAGCAGACAACTGGGGACGGCTAACTGATTTTCAAATTTAATTAATCCCAATCCTTGCAATTTAAACGCTTGGGTCGGGTGCAATTCCACGCCACTGTTGCTTAAAATCACCGATTCCCAGGCATCCTTGAGGTCAGGGTGCTGCTCTAAATAGGCGAATTGTTGTCGTAAATGACTCTCAAAGATACTGCTGGGGGTCGTGACGGTTTCGACCAAGCTCTCTAGGGTAACGGTTTCTTGGCTTAAGTGAAAAAAAGCCAATTGGGTTAAGTAGGGATGGCCTCCGAGAAGGGCGATCGCGCGATCGGCATAGAGTGTGGGAGGCGTTAATCCATAACGCACCGCTAACTCCTGAACCTGTTCCCAGGTAAATGCTGATAAACTAATTAATAAACCGACATTAAACGGCGATTGATGCACCGTTAATGGCAGAAAAACATCCGTGGAATAGATAATGACTAATCGTAATTTTTGCCAGAGTTCACTCCCCTCGGTACTGTGGCGCGATCGCTCATACCAAGCGCGGAGCATTCCAAAAAAATCCGTAGCAATCTTCGGATAGTTAAACACTAAGTTCACTTCATCCAAAACTAGCAACAGTGGGCTTTCATCCGCAGTTAGCAAATAGCTTTCAAAATAATCATTGCAACTATAGCTACTGCCAAACATCGGATTCCAAAACTCTTCTAAGCGGTTCGCTAACCCCAGACTGCGGCTGACCATCACACACAACCATTGCAAAAATATGGTTAAACTTTCAAACACCTCACTATCGGCTAGTTGCAAACTGACGATCGCCATGCGAAATCCACTTTCTTCTGCCGGAGTAAATCCCCGCACTACCAAAGAAGTTTTGCCAAATTGTCGGGGTGCTCGGATGCGAATTAAGGCACCCGGTTGCAAACTCTCTGCCTTAAGAAGCTGTTCCGCCGGGGATCGATAGATGTAAAATGGGGAATCTAAGGCTAACTGTCCCTTGAGGGGTGTGCTCAGTAAACCCGTTAAAGCTGCCATTGATGCCTCGGGATCTGGATCCTGGCTAATATAGTCCTCTTTTTGGAGGGAAAGGCCAAATGCGGTGAAGTAGTCTGCTAAGGTAACAGAATCTACCGGCTTTTGGCGATGCCTGACTTTGGTCAAAGTTTTTGTACTTAGTCCCGTGCGATCGCTTAACTCTTCCAAGGTATAGGGGTGCCCAGCATTATCCCGTGCGGCTGACAAATGCTCCGCCGCTTGTAAGCGTTGAGCACCCTGAGAGCTTAGAATAACCCCTCTTCTACGTTTTTGAGCTGTTGTCTGTTCCAATTGGCTGTCAGGAGAAACCACACTTAACACTTTTTAACCAACTCTGAAGTTGTTTTGCTTTCATCAAATTGATTAGTTACCTAATTTTACAAGGGTTATTGACCCTTTCCCATTAAGATTCCTGTTCAAATGCCTAAGTTACGGCCTTAACGTTCCATTGGGGGTGGCGATCGCGCTTGTCCAATGGCAGGATCGACTCAGGAGAGAGATCTGAGTCTCGAAAGAAGATCAGAGTGCAGAGGTTCCTGGACGGTGGGGAAACCCAACATCGAGGAGATAGGTGCTAACGGACCGCTCCATCTTAGATAGAGTCTGACCTGGTTTGAAAATTCTCTTGAAAGTTCAGGAGAAGAGATTCAAATCAGAGTGAAGCTCTCTCGCTCTAGACTCCCCTTCCTGTTTTTATAAATGTTGACTTGATATTGATTAAAGAAAAGTTACAAGGAGAAGAGAACAGTGCTGGAATTCTTGAACAATCTGCTCACCCCACGTTCCTATATTCCACACGGCCATTGTTACCTTTGGCAAACTCCCCTTGTTGCACTGCATCTGGTTAGCGATGCGCTGATTGCGATCGCCTACTTTTCCATTCCCACGATGTTGATTTACTTCATCTACAAACGCAGAGACGTTGCTTTTTCTAGCATATTTGCGATGTTTGGAGCTTTTATTGTCCTCTGCGGAGTGGGTCATTTATTAGATATTTGGACCCTGTGGCATCCAGATTATTGGATTTCGGGCATTGAGCGAGCAATCACAGCCCTTGTCTCTTGCTATACGGCATTGCGACTGGTAGAACTACTGCCTCAATTTCTATCTCTGCGAACCCCTGAACAGCTCGAAGTGGTGAATCAGGAATTAGAGAAACAAATTGCCAAACGGCAACGAACGGAAGAAATACTTCAAGCTTTGGTGACTGGAACTGCATCGGTGACAGGACAAGATTTTTTTCCGGCCCTAGTTAAAAACTTAGCCAAGGCTTTAAATGTCCAGTATGTGATTGTTTCTGAAAAAAGTCACAATCAGGACCAAACTTTGGAGAGTTTGGGCTTCTGGGCCGGGGATAAGTTGGGAAATAATTTTAATTATCAATTTACCGGAAGACCTTGCGATTTTATTGCTTATAATCAGGACTTTGCCTGCTATTCAGAGAAATTGCGGGAACATTTTCCGAATGACCCCTTGCTGGAAGGAATTGGAGCAGAAAGCTACCTGGGTGTTTCTTTATTAGATAGCAATCAACAGGCGATCGGGAACCTTTGTATCCTGGATGTAAAACCCTTAGAGACACAGGATGAAGCCCGAGCTATTATGAGCGTTTTTGCAGCCAGAGCCGCCACGGAACTGCAACGGAAATGGGCTGAGGAAGAGAAACGCTGTGCTTATGAAGAGTTAGAATTTAGGGTAGAGAAGCGTACTGCCGAATTGGTTGCAGTCAACTCGACTTTAGAAACAGAAATTCAAGAACGGATTAATATAGAAGCCGAACTACGAGTCATGGCAGAACGGGAAAAAACCATTTCCCTAATTATCCAACGGATGCGAAAAAGTTTGAATTTGGAGACAATTTTTCATGCCACCACTAACGAACTGCGG
The DNA here is from genome assembly GCF_017313335.1 of Phormidium pseudopriestleyi FRX01. Taxonomy (GTDB): domain Bacteria; phylum Cyanobacteriota; class Cyanobacteriia; order Cyanobacteriales; family Laspinemataceae; genus Laspinema; species Laspinema pseudopriestleyi. Next base: position 3,081 of record NZ_JAFLQW010000215.1, read on the forward strand.
CAAGCCGTTGACTGCGATCGCGTCGTGATTTATCGCTTTAATCCCGATTGGAGTGGCGCATTAGTCTCCGAGTCTGTTGCCGCCTGTTGGGATGTATTATTACCGGAACAAGCAGACGATCCTATCCTCACTCAAGTCACCACGGATGAACCGGGTTGTGTCCTCACTCAAATGAATTCATCGAATTTCTTGATTAAAGACACTTACCTGCAAGAACAGGAAGGGGGAATTTATCGTCAAAAAGAGATGTTTTGTTACATTTCCGATATTTACACAGCAGGTTTTAGCTCCTGCTATTTGGATTTCTTAGAGAAATTAAACGCCCGGGCTTATGTCATTGCCCCCATTTTTTGTGGAAGTACACTCTGGGGCTTGCTGGGAGTGTATCAAAATAGTGGTCCCCGAGATTGGAAAGAGGCAGAAGTCAAAATTGTTACCCAAATTGGTAATCAACTCGGCGTCGCCGTCCAACAAGCCGAACTGTTTGCTAAAACCCAAAAACAAGCCGAAGAATTGCATCGCAACGCTGAAGCCGCCAACGCCGCTAACCGAGCTAAAAGTGAATTTTTAGCGAATATGAGCCATGAACTGAGAACACCGCTGAATGCAATTTTAGGGTTTACTCAGCTGATGCAACGAGATAGTTCTCTGACGACACTACATCAAGGATATATTGACATTATCAACAAAAGTGGTGCACATTTACTTGCGTTGATTAACGATGTCTTGGAGATGTCGAAAATTGAAGCGGGGCGAGTCACCTTGAATGAGCGGGAATTCGACCTGCCCAAACTGGTTTACAGCTTGGAATCGATGCTGCAACTCAAAGCCAAATCTAAAGGCTTAAGCCTGAAATTTGAGCTAGAATCTACCCTACCGCAATTTATTCAAGGGGATGAAAATAAATTGCGTCAGGTGCTGATTAATCTTCTGGGAAATGCCATTAAATTTACCGATACTGGGCGGGTAATCCTGCGGATATCCCGACCAAAATTGACACCGCCACTGGAAACCCCATATCAATCTATTTTGCACTTTGAAGTAGAGGATACGGGTCCTGGAATCAGTTCCGAAGACCTTAAAGATCTATTTCAGGCATTTCAGCAAACTCGGGTAGGGCGGCAATCCCAAGAAGGAACAGGTTTAGGACTGAGAATTTCTCAGAAATTTGTGCAATTAATGGGAGGAATCATTACGGTTACGAGTAATGTAGGCGAAGGCAGTAGCTTTGAATTTGAGATTCCCGTGGGTTTGGTTCAGGGGTCAGGAATGGAAGATAGTTGTGACCTCGATGGTGCGGTTTGTTTAGCACCTGGACAACCGAGCTATCGAATTTTGGTGGTGGAAGATAACCCAATTAACCGATTGTTATTAGTAACTTTGTTGAAGGATATCGGAGTGGAAGTTCAGGAATCGGAAAATGGGGAAGTGGCGATCGCCGCTTGGCAACAGTGGCATCCCCACCTGATTTTCATGGATATGCATATGCCCAAGATGGATGGATATGAGGCAACCCAACGGATTAAACAATTCCACCTCAACCACTCATCCAGTGCTTTACCTCCCGTTCCTCCGATTATTGCCATTACTGCCAGTGCCTTTTCAGAAAATCGAGAAGAGTGTTTGCAAGTGGGTTGCGATAACTTCGTCAGTAAACCCTTCCGTAGAGAAGAAATCCTAGAGACTCTCTCCCACTATCTAGGAGCAAAATACTCTTATCAGGAGACAAAAAATCCGGCCATTCGTCCCAGTTCACAGGATAAAGAACCGGATTGTCAACTAGAGGCTGATGTCCTAGATTTTATGCCAGCCAATTGGGTGCAGCAATTTTATAATGCCGTCGCCCAAGGTAGCGATACCCTGGCTTTAGAACTCCTGAATAGTATTCCATCGGAACATTCGGATCTGATTGAAACTTTAACCCATCTCTTAGAAAACTACCAATTCGATCGCCTGATGGAATTGGCGCAACCTCATTCCCCCACTCTATCGACTTAAATCTGATGGTTAATCAATCCCTAACCCCCCACCCGGATTTAGCAAATCCCATTACTATTTTAATTGTGGATGATGTTCTCGATAACATTCGTCTACTCTCCCGAATTTTAGTCAAGCGGGGATACCAAACCCGAAAAGCCCTCAATGGGAGTATGGCATTGACTGCAATCAAGGCCTCTAAACCCCATCTCATTTTATTAGATGTTCAAATGCCAGAGATGAGTGGCTTTGAACTCTGTCAGCTGATTAAATCCCATCCCGATACGGCTGATATTCCTATCATATTTGTGAGCGCAAATGATGATAGTTCAGAAAAAAGAAAAGCTATCCAATTTGGAGGAGTAGACTATATTCCTAAGCCTTTTAATATAGAAAAACTTGTAGAAGTAATCAAAAAACAGATTGAATTAACCTTAATCAATTAAGTCTATCGCAATCCTAAATGATTGGTCACAAATTCAGCGAGCTTTCTGGCTCTTCAAGTAAGCATGGCGAAAGATGTAGTGAATTCTTGATTATCTATAGTGCCAACGGAGTGATTCTCCGAGTTTTGACCTTGATAAAAAATGGATATTAACAGGGTTTTACTCAACTCTCCAGAATTCCAAATTGATAATCAACTTATTTTTAGGTAAAGTTATGCCTGACTCTCAAAGCAATCTAGAACTAGGTAATATTTTAATTGTAGACGACAAGCTAGAAAATATCCGATTTTTAGCGAACTTTTTATCTAGTCAAGGATACTCAATTCGTAAAGCTACTAATGGAAAACACGCATTAAAAGCCTCTAAAATGATTCCTCCTGACCTAATTCTTTTAGATATCAATATGCCGGAAATGGGGGGATATGAAGTCTGTGAACAGCTAAAACTTGACCCTAAAACAAGCGATGTCCCCGTCATTTTTTTGAGCGCTGGAAATGAAGTTGAGGATAAGCTTAAAGCCTTTCAATCCGGAGGGGTCGATTACATCACCAAACCCTTTCAACTCGAAGAAGTTTTAGCCCGAGTTAAAACCCAACTCAATTTAAAAACCCTCCAACAACAATTAAAACTTAAAAATGAAGAATTGCAGGGGACGGTAACCGGCCTAAAAAAAGCCCAAGCTGATTTAGAAGCATCTCAAAGCGAATTGCTGGCCCTGATTAAAAGCATGAATGAATTAATTTATGTTTTAGATGCTCAGGGACAGTATCTAAAATTTGCAAACACCAATACCAAACTCCTTTCCCAACCGGCTAAAGATATCTTGGGTAAAACAATTCATGATGTACTACCCGAAGAAACGGCCCAGCTTTTATTAGTAGAAATTCGAGAAGCTTTAGCGCGAAAAGAAACTCGGGAAGTCGAATATAGTTTGACCCTCGGCCAAACTCAAATAGAAGTATGTGCAAGCATTTCCCCCATTTCCTTGGACTCAGTTCTCTGTGTTGTCAGAGATATCAGCGATCGCAAACGTCGAGAAGAAGCTCTCAAACTCATTGTTGAAGGCACTGCTTCCAAAACTGGACAAGAATTTTTCCAATCTTGCGTTCAATATTTGGCGGAAATCTTGGGAATTAGCTATGCCTTTATCACCGAATGTGCGAACCCGCAAAAAACCCGGGTTCGGATGTTATCCTTTTGGAAAGACCAAAACTTTTCGGAAAACTTAGAGTATGATTTAGCAGGAACCCCCTGCGATGAAGTGATTACCAACGGACAATATTATTGCTACCCCGAAAACATTATTGCTCGTTTTCCCGATGATGCCGATTTAGTTGATTTGAAGGCGCGAAGCTATGCCGGAATCCCCTTAATTGACACGACAGGGGATGTGATTGGTCATATTGCCGTGCTCGATACCCACCCGATGGTTGATGACGAAACCCGCAAGCTCGTCTTGAAAATTTTTGCAGCAAGGGCCGGTGCTGAGTTAGAGCGAAAAATTACCGATATTGCCTTGCAACAAAGTCAAGAACAAACTGAAAAATTATTATTAAATATCTTACCAAAATCCATTGCAGACCGCTTAAAAACCGATACCAGTGCCATTGCTGAACAATTTGATGAAGTGACCATTTTATTTTCCGATATTGTCGGATTTACTCCCCTTTGTGCCCAAATGCAACCGACGGAGTTAGTCAATTTACTGAATGAAATTTTCTCAACCTTTGACAAATTCAGCGACAAACTGGGATTAGAGAAAATTAAAACCATAGGTGACGCCTATATGGTAGTCGGGGGATTACCCGTTAAACACCCTAATTCTGCCGAGGCGATCGCTCAAATGGCCTTAGAAATGCAATCTAGTATCGCCACATTTCAAGCCCGCTATGGCCCCACTCTTCAAATTAGAATCGGCATCAACACCGGACCCGTCGTCGCTGGCGTGATTGGTGTGAAAAAGTTTAGTTATGACTTGTGGGGAGATGCCGTTAATGTCGCCTCTCGCATGGAATCATCAGGCATTCCTGGGAAAATTCAAGTCACAGAAACCGTCTACGAACGGTTAAAACATCAGTTCCATTTCGAGCAACGCGGATTGGTTGAGGTGAAAGGAAGAGGAGAAATGATGACCTATTGGTTACTCGGATGAGGGAGATGGGCGGGGATGGGGGAATTTCGGAGTAACCACTTCAGTCATTCTTCCCCAGTTCTTATGTTCTTTTTTCAAGGTTCAAAAATGGGACCCCACCCTAACCCGGACCTTGCCAAGGGGAGGGGACCGGAGGGGGACCCCACCCTAACCCGGACCTTGCTAAGGGGAGGGGACCGGAGGGGGACCCCACCCTAACCCGGACCTTGCCAAGGGGAGGGGACCGGAGGGGGACCCCACCCTAACCCTCCCATTGCCAAGGGGAGGGGACCGGAGGGGGACCCCACCCTAACCCGGACCTTGCTAAGGGGAGGGGACCGGAGGGGGACCCCACCCTAACCCGGACC
>NZ_JAFLQW010000195.1 GCF_017313335.1 Phormidium pseudopriestleyi FRX01
AATGGGCGAATGAGATTAGAAATGCAACTACCCGTAGGTTTTGACCACAGCACAGACCATAGTGTGATTTCCCTGGCAGTTAACTTGTACAGCATTTTAAATGCGATCGCATTTAAAGAATTAGACAACTGTTCATTCCGCAAAACCGGCTATGTCGAATTTCAGCCGGATTTAGCTTATTACGTTGGCACCAAGGCAACCGCCATTCCCAGCGGCACTGACATTGTAAATCTGGAAGAGTACCCGGTGCCGGATTTGGTAGTGGAGGTGGCAAAATCATCCCTGTTGGACGATCGCACGGTTAAGCGAGTGCTGTATGAAGACCTGGGTATTGCTGAATATTGGATTGTGAACGTGGAAACAGGGGAGGTGTTGGCTTATCAGATGAGCGATCGGGGGAGTCAGCGAATTGATGTCTCTGTGATGTTTCCAGGACTAGAAATAGCGACCCTAGACCAAGCGCTGCAACGAAGTCGCAAGCAAGACCAGTCGCAAGTTGGAGCCTGGTTAATGGCGCAGTTTCAGTCGGCTGGGAATGGATAATGGACATTAGAATAGTCCTGCATCCCTAGGAGGCAGAGTCGCTATATAAGCGTTACCAGGTACAACCTGGTAATGAGACAACGAGAAACAAACAAATCCTGAATTAGGATGATTTAGCGTTTAATTCATTGGCTTTATTTTGCAAGGCATTTATTTCCGATTGTAGGGCTTGTTTGGATTTCTCTGAATCTCTGATAAAGCTTTCATAAGATTTTTCAACCTCATCTCGAAAATGACTGTATCGAGTTTCTGAGTCAGATTCAAATTTTTCATAAGCTTTAATTTCTTGTTGCTTGATTTTTATGGCTTTACCTAAACTATCTTTATCCTGTTCCAGTTCAGTGATATCACCTTTCAAACTTTGAATTTTTTGTTGTAGCTGATTTTCAGTGAAATGATACCATAACTGATTGGCAATTATGCCAATTACTAACCCCAAAATAAAAGCTGCAATAAGATTCAACCATTTTTTAGTTTGTCCAGAATTTTGAGAAGTTCGGTTCGGATGTGGAAAGCCAATTGTGGAGTTTGGCGTAATTTGGGATCTTGAAGAAGACTGTTGACTATCTGAAGCAGATTTTCCCACATTTTTTGAAGTTGAATTTCCAGTAGTTGAACCAGATCGAAAGTTGTCATCTTTAGCCACCTCGAACGGACTCAAATCATCATCAGAAATCTCATCAGACAAACCTCGCCAAACTTTCGCCTGTTTAAGAATGTCATCCGAGACCGTTGAACACACTACAACTAACATCCCCTTATTTTTGGGCAATGCATATTTTTCGAGATCTTCAATTAATTCTTTGTTACAGGCGGATAAGTTGCCGACTTTAGGGGAATCTGCGGGTTTATCATCTTTAACTGCGTTAAGGTCAAGCTCTAAATTCTTACTTTTTAATTTATCAAAATCGACTTTAAACCCTTGATCATTATTTTCGGACTCTACCGCTTCATGAACCTTCTCTTCTAGTTTTACATTCAATGCTTTAATCGCGATCGCCCGTAAAGTTGCTTCATCAGAAGTATCTCCAACCCACAAAACTGAATTGTAAATTTTCCGAGTGCGGTTGTCCATGCGACTTTTCGAGGGTAATGCTGTCACCAATAACAGAAGTCGGTCCTCTTTGGGACGATAAATTACCACTGAGAAATAATCACTATCTACCATGTTGAGCATCGGCTTTAGATCATCATCAGGTAGAAGAATTGGCTGGTTTTGTTCGTTTACCCAGCTATATTCTTTAGAAACGCCACCACTTTGTACATAAACTTCCATGACTTATCTCCTTTTGACTTATAATTTCAAAAACTCGCTTCCTTGAACAATTTCCACATCATCACTTTTCGGATCGGCAAAACGACTCACTGCATTTCGCAGATTAGTATTTTTCCCAGTATTGTTAGCCAAAAAGTGCTGGATTCTGGTCAATATAGAACTGGGTTTGTTATCCAAATGTAACTTCAGCAAAAATCGCAACAGATACCGCAGAGGAACTTCGGTATTTTTGGGCTGATACATACTGTCGGCCTGAAGTTTCCAAAAGTAAAAGATTGGCTCATTATGAGTTTTATCATCCTCAATGTAAGATAACTCGACACTCCCAATCGTTTGAACCGGAATGATCACCACTGCAACTTTCGAGGCGAGGTTGTTGCTGTCAAACTGATTCAATAATTTTCGATAACCTTGTTTTACTCTTGTAAATAATTCCGATGGGTTATTTTTAATGTATTTTTCACATTTAACAGGAGTTAAAATGACTAGACGGGGAGAATCTAAGTCTTTATAGACCTTCTTAAATACATCATTTATTTCTGTCGGGTGATTCAAGTCTTCATGGTATTTTCCTCCTTTTTCCATCAAAGCTGGGGTATCAATAGGAATCAAAACGGCTGCCGATTGGTAAATCAAATCTTGCACTTTTGCTAGATGGGTAGGGTCTATTAGCCATCCCCCTGGATAATCATAAAAATTAATTTCTAAAGATGGAGCCGTTCCAGTTTCTCCAAACTCAAACTTAAATGTGCGGAGGTCGTTACCTCCGAGAAGCGGACTGCGAAACTTTATGTTGTTACCCTCTAAACTTTTCAGTTCTTTTAACCGCTTATCTAATACAGATTTAGTTCCAGCATCAGCCACCAGTTGTAAATCTTTACTGACATTCTCAAACTGGTCATACATAGCCGCCAGCAAGCTCGTTTTGCCCACACCCCTTGCACCAAGCATAGCCACGTTAAGAGTTGGTAGGTGTTGTTCCCGATTGAATATTTTCCAAAAAGATTTCATCCACTATCCTCACAAAATTACTCAGTTTTTTTTTAGATTGCTTTACAACTGCTTCAAAGACTCCTCTAACTGCTCAACCTGAACGGCGACAGAGGTTAAAAGATTGGACCAGTCTTTAATAGCATTTACTTGGTTTTCCAAGATTTCAAAATCCTTCCAAATGTGACGCTTCTTTTTGTATAAAAATAGCCTCCATTCTTTTTTAGCATTTGTAGCCCGGAGAACCCGATCAGAAAATTCTTCAACAATAGCAAACGATGCTTGACTCGGTTCTGATAAAAATCCAGTCAAGGCATTTTCACACTCATAAAGGGTTCCGTGATACAACTCCGTTAACTGAGCTACAGCATCTTCAGCATTCGCCCCTTGTTTCAAGACTGGCGCTTTATTTGGGGTTAATGGATCTAATTGCAAGCGGATCCGATGCTGAATTAATCCCCGATAAGAAAGATTAAATTCTGACAGAATCTCAAACCCTTTTTTTAATTCCGCATATTGATCTGGGATTTGACTAGAAACTTCCGCTAAAAATCTTGCACCGCGAGGTTCTGCCAAACCGCCTAAGCCACATTTGTCAACTAAAACATCAGATGCTTTATCTTTGATTTTCTCAATGCTTTCAGTTAATCCTTGTTCGATATCGAGGAATTTTCGGGATAAATTGGTCCTCAATACTATCAAAAGTTGAATATAGGCAGCACCCAAAGCACCAAGTTGATTGCCAAGTGTTTCCACGTCTGTTGAACTTGGCATTTCTTTATTGTTTCGACAGTCATCCAGAACTTTCTGAATCTGATTTTCTAGGTTTTTATCCGGTAAATCACGAATTTGAATCAGTTCATTTTGCAACTCGGTCATTTCATTGGTGATGGTGGTCCAAAAACCATCAAATACATTTTGATACCGACTAAACATTTCATGATCATCGATATCGGGTAACGCGACTTGGAGCAATTGCAATTGCTGTTTTAATTCTATGAGACTCGCTTGCAAATCGGCGATTTTCTGTTCAGCATACTTCCGGTCTAGTTGAGTTACATTGGATCGGAGATTATTCAGAACCACCTGAAGCACTTTTTTATTGGCTTCTTCCGGGGAAGAGCAATCAGCAATCACACAATCCAACACGGGTATTTCCACTGCTCCCAAATCAATATCCCGTTTCATAGAACGGCAACTTTCCTGATTTTCGCCCTTGCCATCGGCATTCAGCACGAACATAGACCGAGAAGGCAAATCGTTTAAGGCTTTATTCGCCAAATCATATAATTGGGTATCGCTTTGCTCGAAAGCGGCCCCGTCGTTGGAGGGTTTGCGGATAAATAGAATAAAATCCACTTCTTGGCCGAGGGCCTCAATGACTAAACTCTCATCTCCTAACCGAAAATCCCCTAAACCCGGAACATCGACTAAAGCGATCGCCCCTATTTCATCGAAGGGAAACGTGCAAGATATTTTAACCTGCTTCACCGCTAAACATTCATGGTTAATAATCAGTTGATCATTCTGACTATATTGGGACGCTACATACTTAGAAATCTGTGACTCGTCTTGAGTCGTTAAAGAGCCGCGCCCCAAGTATTCTTGATATGTTTGAGCATGGGTGTGATAATCGTCTTTCAAGCGATTATAAATATTAATGTCCGTTTGATACGCGCCAGTGGGTAAACTGGGAAGGGCGCTATGGGAAAATGCTTCAAAAGAACTGGGAATCGGAGTCAGTCCCAGTTTCTTGTAATAGGGAATAATGATTTCTTGTAAAAATGAGTCGCGATCGTGAAATTGAATTTCGGCGGTGGTCAAATTTTCCGGTTTATGACAAATGGTACTCCGCGCAGCAGTACAAGGTTTTCCTGGACGAGCTGGAATTACTTTATTTTTTAGTCCAGTCAAACTCTGCAATAGGGTGCTTTTCCCTTGTCTCATGCGCCCAATTACCCCAATATTTAGGGTTTTCCGGGAAAATCTTTTCTGGAGTCTACCCAGTGATGCCAAGTGTTCTATGATATTTTGCTGAAAACTGGCAAAATTCAGTTTTTGGAGTTTGGACTGGGTGGCGTCATCTCCTACCCAGTGCTGAAGCTGGCGATCGCGTTCTTGTTCTAATCGCTGAATCGCCGCATAAAGCGAGGATAACCCAGTCTCGATATCTGCCAACTTTTTGGCGAGGGGCTGACGTTGTGCGATAATACTCTGAATTTCTTCGCTCTTGTTCATGCCAATGTATTTATAAATATTCAAGAGTAAACTTAACTTGATATCGTACCATAAAATATCTGTCGGGGATCAACACCTGTATTTCTTAATAAAATTTTAATATTTGAGGCAGCAATGCTTCCATAAATCTGGCTTATGGGTAGGGGGGCAGATGGTTTTCTATTCAGCCGATCGCCTCAGACTAATCTTGATTGCCATTATGGAATCCCTGCCTGATTATCATTAAGCGGAAACTAGATATACTCTTATAAACCGGATTCCGTTCCTAAAATCGCGATCGGGAAGCATCGCTCCTGCAATAAATTCATTTTTTCTCACATAGCTATTAGAAATCGGGTTCCTTTCTTCAATTTTCGGTACTTAGGCAAAAGTTCTGTACCAAACCCGGTTTCTTGCTCAAAAATAAAGCACTTGGGCACTACTCCAATGCCTTGAAATGACATCAAAGGAGTGCGAGCATCTTGCTCGCTATGGACAAGAGCGAGCAAGATGCTCGCACTCCTAATCGAATGCCTTAAAATGACATCATCGGCGCGAGTGCCTCGGTAATTTGTCGGGTGACCAACTCATTTCCCTTGGGACTGAGATGAATATGGTCTCGATATAAACTGGCGGGGTTTTCTACGGTGTTAAAAGAGTTTAAAAAATCTAAGTAGGGGATTTGATGCTGTTGGGTGAATTCTTGCAGGCGCTGATGCGCTTTGATTTCATAGTCTCTTGGTCCCGGTTCTCCGATTTCTCGTAATAAGGGTGTGATTGCTAATAGAAATTGACCCTGATTTTCGGTGACGATTTGCTGAATTTGATGAATTGCTTCTAAGTTAAACCCGATGCGATCGCCTTTTTCCTCGGGTAACTTAGGCACAGTTGGCGCGGGTAACAGATATCGCCGCACTATCTCTACCCATGCCAAGGGGGGTTTTTTGTCGGGATAGTTGCGATCGCCTCCGACTTGTATAGAACTCGGTTGGGTTGCAAACAAATCATCGGTATTGATTAGCAACACCACTGCCTTCGCACCAAAGGTCCCAAATTTCTCCAGATAGGCGCGTTCATTGCGGGGTCCCCAGGAATTCGCTGAGGCGTTGAGCACTTCGATTTGAGCGGAATTCCCTTGCAGGCGTTCCGTGAGTTGTTGCTGCATTAATGCCGAGATGGTTTGCGCCTGATCCGTCCACCATCCGCCATTGGCAACGGAGTCTCCTAGCAACAAGACTCGCGGGGTGTCTGATGTTGGGGTTACTGCGACACTCCGCATGGAATATTGGTTAATCTCGATGCGATTGCCAAAGCGTCGCAGTTTCTGATTCGGTGCTAACAGATACCCGATGTTCTTGTCGGGGATGTACAGGGGAGGGTTGCCAAACCCAAAAAGCAGTCTGAGTGCCACTTCTACGGCGATGAATAGTCCGATGATTATCGCGATCGCAATCCCTATCATTTTCACAGGTTTAACCCCCACCTCAATCCTCAGCGTTTTTTCCCATCACCCTATAATAAAATCGGGATTTAGGACTTAATATGATTATAAGAATCAATCTGTAATTCTGTGATCATGAACTTTCCTCGCATCCATCCTGACACGATTGAAGAAGTCAAGCAACGTGCTGATATCGTCGATATCGTCTCTGAGCGCGTTGTGCTCAAAAAACAGGGTAAAGATTTGGTGGGATTGTGTCCCTTTCATGATGAAGGGTCACCGAGTTTTACTGTGAGTCCCAGCAAGCAAATGTATTACTGTTTTGGATGTCAGGCGGGGGGAAATGCGATTACATTTTTGATGGAAATTGGTAAACAGTCGTTTTCGGATGTGGTGTTGGATCTGGCGCGACGGTATCAGGTGCCGGTACATACGATTGAACCGGAACAGCGAGAAGAGTTACAGCGGCAGCTTTCTTTACGAGAAGAACTCTATGAAATTATGGCGATCGCCGTTCGGTTTTATGAGCACGCTTTACATCAACCCCAAGGCAGTGATGCGCTCAATTATCTGAAAGTTGACCGGCAATTGAGTCTGGAAACGATTCAACAGTTTCAATTGGGTTATGCACCTGCCGGATGGGAAAGTCTTTACAGTTATTTGGTGGAAGAGAAGAGATTTTCGGTGCAGTTGGTGGAAGAGGCGGGGTTGATTAAGGCGCGCAATACCGGGGGAGGATATTACGATCGCTTTCGCGATCGCCTGATGATTCCGATTCATGATAATCAGGGTCGTGCCATTGCCTTTGGCGGAAGAACTCTCAGTGATGAACAACCGAAGTATCTCAATTCTCCGGAAACGCCGTTATTTGATAAGGGGAAAACTCTGTATGCTTTGGATAAGGCAAAATCAGCGATTTCTAAGGCAGATAAAGCGGTGGTTGTGGAGGGATATTTTGATGCGATCGCCCTTCATGCTGCGGAAATTTCTAATGTCGTTGCCTCTCTGGGGACGGCATTGAGTTTGGATGCTGTCAAGCAATTATTGCGTTATACCGACTCTAAACAAGTGATTTTGAATTTTGATGCGGATGCGGCGGGGACGACGGCAGCGGAACGGGCGATCGGCGAAATTGCAGAATTGGCGTACAAGGGACAAGTTCAACTAAGAATTATCAATATTCCCGATGGCAAAGATGCGGATGATTTTCTCAAATCTACCGGCAGTCCGGAACCCTATCGGCAATTGATGGATAATGCGCCTTTATGGTTAGATTGGCAAATGCAGCAGTTGCTGGGAAAAAATGACTTACATCAATCTGATTCTTATCAACGGGTTGCCAAGCAAATGGTGAATTTACTCACCAAAATTCAGAATGCCGATACCCGGATGTATTATGTAAATCGCTGTGCAGAAATTCTCAGTCAGGGGAATGGAACTTTAGTGTCTTTGCGGGCGCAAGATTTAATTAAACAACTCAACCGCCTCCGGCGTAAGGAGAGTAAGAGTGAGCAAGAGAAGCAATTGGATATGGTTCCAGTTTCTGCCGATCGCGGGTTGTTAGAAAATGCGGAAGCGGCGTTATTGCGCTTATATTTGCATTGTCCGCAACAGCGAGGGGCGATCGCCCAGGAGTTGGAGACGCGAGATTTAGATTTTAGTCTCTCTCATCATCGGTTTTTGTGGCAGCAAATTATCCAGGTTGAAAATCACGATAAGACGGGGGATTTACTGACTCAAGTGCAAGAGCAGTTTTTACAGAATAATCGGGATTTAAAACCCGTTTCTGAGTTGTTTCATTTGGATGAAAAGTCGCAGCGAGATTTATTGAATCCGCCTCTGATGATTCAAGCGGCGATCGCTTGTATTGAACGAGTGCTTTGTGACAAGCGCTGCCGTCAAGCGTTACAACTTTGGAAAGAAACAGACTTGACAAAAGAGCCAGACCGTGCTCGTTACTATCAAGAACAAATTTCTGAAGAAAAAAAGCGAATTGAAGAACTGGACAAACATCGGCAAGTGAGTTTAATTGATTTATTCCCAATGTATTGAAAATTAGTTATGTTTATAAAGAAAGCGAGCAAGATGCTCGCACTCCCCAGGTTGAAACCTTGGAGGATCACTGACACAACGGCACGCAAGGACTGCTATATATAGCGCCCCTAAATGAATTTGATAAGCACAAAACAGATCTGACTGACAGGCAAATTGCCAAGTTTCCCCATCGCCCTGTTATCCCCCTGCCACCGGACCCAATTTCCCTTAAAATAGGAAATATTTCACCCAATCGGAGGTAACATTAGTGGCAAACACAACAGCAAATGAGACGGCACAACCCTTGTCCCGAACTCCCCTCTATGAGGAGGCGATCGCCCTCAATGCTAGGATGACTGCCTTCTCGGGATGGGAAATGCCGGTGCAGTTTTCGGGAATTAACCCCGAACATCAAGCAGTCCGAACTGCTGCGGGAATGTTTGATATCTCCCACATGGGAATGTTTTCGCTGTGTGGTAAAGATTTGCTGACACAAATGCAAGGATTAGTCCCCTCGGATTTGTCTCGCTTGCAACCCGGTGAGGGTCAATACACGGTTCTTCTGAATGACAAAGGTGGCATCCTTGATGACATTATTTTTTATGATCAAGGACAGGATGAAGCTGGAAGGCATTTTGCACAAGTGATTGTTAATGCTGCCACTTGTGCACAAGATAAAGCTTGGTTGTTGGCACAATTCAAAGGGTCCGATGTGGAATTCCAAGATTTATCTAAACAAAAGGTATTACTAGCAGTTCAAGGTCCCGAAGCGGTGCAGAAACTGCAACAGTTTGTGGAGGTGGATCTGTCTTCGGTGAAACCGTTTGGACATTTACAAGGGTCGGTATGTGGGGGAAATGGATTTTTAGCCCGCACGGGATACACTGGGGAAGATGGGTATGAGGTGATGGTGAATCCTGAAACTGGGATAACCCTGTGGCGATCGCTGTTGGATGCCGGGGTAATTCCCTGTGGTTTGGGTTGTCGAGATACTCTTCGTTTGGAAGCAGCAATGGCGCTTTATGGTCAAGATATTGACGAAAGCACAACACCGTTAGAAGCGGGTCTCGGTTGGTTGGTGCATTTGAGTACAAAAGGGGAATTTATCGGCAGGGAAGTGTTAGAAAAACAGAAGGAAACCGGGGTGAAACGGCGCTTGGTAGGAATCGAAATGCAGGGTCGTTATATTGCTCGTCATGGTTATCCGGTGATATGGGAAGGTAAACCTGTGGGAGAGGTAACGAGTGGCAGTTGGTCTCCTACTTTGGAACAGGCGATCGCCCTAGCTTATTTACCCCTAGAACTGAGTAAACAGGGTCAATCAATCGAGGTAGAAATTCGCGGTAAAACCCATCCTGGAACTGTGGTTAAAAAGCCCTTCTATCGGTCTGCTAAGAAACCTCAAAAATCTTAATTAACCGAACTTATCTTAGCCTGTCCAAGAGATTTGTAGGGTGGGATAAGCCCACCCAACTACTCAGACCTAGTATTTATAGTAGGGGCCTGCGTATTGCGCCCTAGGGGCCTGCGCATTGCGCCCCTACAAGGAACTTTAAAGGGCTAGTTTTTATAGACTTACACCAGAGAAACACGGTAGGGCTGGTAGCCTCGTGTCTTCAGACCGAGGTGGAAA
>NZ_JAFLQW010000506.1 GCF_017313335.1 Phormidium pseudopriestleyi FRX01
ACCCGAGGCAATATCGAGGCGAGTGCAAATCGCTTCTGCTATTAAGTCAACTGAGGCCGATCGCCCGTTTTGGAGAGAATCGCGGGAAACTCTTGAGTCAAAACAGGATTTAGGCGATCGCCTAAACCCAGGCGTTCTTCCCTCAAAAAGGGTGAAAAATGTTTCGTTCATCTGCCCGGGTTTTGCCGCCTTCTGTAGAGGATTGAATGTCAATACAGTAAAACGGTTTTTTTGTCAACTCCTAAAAGCACTGTTTTTATTGAGGCACCTTCAACAGAACTTTCAATACTTCAAGGTGTCAATAGGAGAATTGTAAAGTTTGGGTAAATGCAGATTTTTTTCCAAATCGGTATTGAGGGAGGTTTAACGACGCAATGGGGTTTGACTGTTTTAATTCAAAAAACTACGATTTTGTCAATGATAAATATACGGAAAAAATGTAAATACTTGACTCGGAAGGCAAAAAAGTCAGTATTTTTACAGAGATAATATCTTTTGTTGGGGGGATGTGGGGGCCACTGATTTCACGGATTTTCACGGAAAATTGATACCGATTGATCAGAGTTTTGCGTAATTTGGATGATTTTTTATCGCCCATCAATTCAAATCTAACTTTGAATTGATGGGCGATACCAAAGAGTCTCTAGCGGCGTTGGAGGATGCGATAATCACTGGCGGCATGGATGAAAACCGAGCAATTTCTATCGGTCAACCGAAGAAATCTTAACAATCAATATCAGATAACTCCACCACTTCATCGGGGTAGGCTTCCATCAAGGCAGGCAAAACGGGACAGGGTGGGATGTTTTGTAAATTGGCAGGTTTACTCCAGGTAAAGGGGGCTTGTTTGGCCGCAGAAATCCATAACAATCGTTTAGCGCGGGTCATGGCAACGTATAGTAAGCGGTACTCTTCGGCGATTTTTAGGTCTTCGGCTTGCTTCCAGGAATCGGCGATGGAGGGGAACTGGAAGGGTTCGCTGTCCCATTGATTGGGTGCGCTTTGGTGGTGGAGGTGAGCGCGAATTTGGGCGCGGGCGACTTCCGCTAGGGTGTATTCCCCGAGGAAATGTGCTGGAGGCGGAACCCAGAAACTTCCTGGAATCATCTTTTCATGGAGGAAGGGGATGAATACATAATCCCAATCGAGTCCTTTGGCTTTGTGCATGGTAACAATAGTGAGTTGTCGCGGGCGAGTATAAATTTTCTCGGCGTTATCTTCGGTATCGACGGGTTCAAATCGTTCTGAGGTGACAATTTCGTTGAGGACGGTGAGAATGCCGCTCATGGAAGGATTTCCGGCGGTTTGTTGGGCCAAGCGATCGCCTAATTTATCGGCGGTGGCAAGTTCGGAGGCGTCGTAATGTAAGGCTAAGGCGAGGAAGGAAATCAGTTGATACAAGGGGAGTTCCATCCGGGCGGTGAGCAAGCTTGCACAGAACCGTCTGGCTTGCAATACTGCTGGGGATTGAGGCGGTTCTAATGGACCTGGGTAGAGAAATTGTTCCGGTAAGCTAGTGAGAGCATTTAAGTCTTGGGTGGGGATTAAGTTGCGATCGACTAAGACGCGCAAAACGGTTTTTAAATAGTCGGGAGAATGGGGGCGATCGAGGAATTGCAGCAAGGCCAGCATTTCTGCGGGAACTTGAGACCGGCGATCGCTGGCGGATACATCAAAAACTTCAATACTATGTTTATCTAGCTCACATTCGATTCCATACAGCTTGGGATTGCTCATTACCTCCTGTATAAAACGCCCTTGGCGGTTTTCCCTCACTAAAATAGCTGCCGATCGCTCCTCAGTTGTCTCACTAAATAACTGCACCGCCCTCCGTGCAATCAGTTCGATAGTGTGATAAATATCCCGAGGTTGATACATCTCCAATCCTCCTCCGATGTGAGGCGGATTGGCATCGGGTTGGGGGTCGCCGCTTTCTACTGCGCGAATATTTTGCAGGCGAAAGGGTAATTTTGACTGATGACGACTATATTCTATCTCCGGTGTGCTCTGATGCTGGTGTGCATAATGACGATTCACCCAACTCAGGACAAAATTGGCCGCATTGATGATAATTCGGGTACTGCGTCCGGCTCGATCCATTGTAGCTAGGAGATTCTCGCGATCGCAGGCTTCACAAAAGCGGCGAAAATAGATCGGGTCAGCCGGGGTAAAGGTAGAATTAATCGCTTGATTGGGGTCGCCGACTCGAATCAGATTGGGCGGTGCATCGGGAGAGTCGCACTTTCGCGCCAAAATCTCTAACAATTGGGTTTGTAACGGGGACGAATCTTGGGCTTCATCTTCAAATACGGCAAATACTTGTTTTTGCCAGAGATAACAGGCACTCTGATTTTCTAGGACGCGCAAGGCGGAGAGAATCATGTCATCGTAATCGATGAACTGACGCGATCGCATCAAGGTCTCATACTGTTCATATAATCCAGCAGCGATCGTCAAAATACCATACGGATCATCGGGAATTTGTCCCTCAGATTCCATCGAAATTTGCCATAAATCTTTGGGTAATAATCCCGAAGATTTGGCTTCATGAATAGCAGTCTGGGCGAGTTGTGGCAACACATCAGTTCTTAATACAGACTGACGGCGCAACCGTTCCGTTTCCTCTCCATCAAATTGACAACCTTCTATTAAAATTTGATACCGCTGGGGATTTCCGGCAATCCAGCGTTCTACACTTTGGATGATCAGGCGATTACTTTTGTTCGGGGTGACCACTGTTATATGTTCCAGGTCCAAACTGGATAATTCGGGATGGCGTCCGGCGATCGCCAATGCTAATCCATGTAAAGTATTGACCGTAAATCCGATTTGTGGCATCGCCAGTTGTCGCAATGCGGCGCGAATTTTTAACTTCAAATTAGCCGCAGCAGAACGGGTGAACGTGACTACAACCAAATGGTGAAGATAATGCAGTTTAAAACGAGCGATCGCCAATGCGGCAGCATCCGCCATTCCCTTAGATTTTCCGGCACCTGGGACCGCAGAGACCGCCAAAGGACCGCCTCGCCAATCCGCCATTTGCTGTTGTCCAGGTCGTAATCCATTGCGGATGCGTTGTTCCGCCTCCTGGCGCTTTTGAGCGAATAGCGTCAAAGGTTTGGCAACCGATACAGGCAAATTGTTATCAAAATCATTCGACATAGTGAGCTTAAACCGGGGACAAGTCAAGAAAAGGGGGAGTCTTTATAGCAATCCTAAATGATTTATGCCCTCTCCTGCTCCCCTCTCCTACAAGGAGAGGGGTTGGGGGAGAGGTCTTCTTCCACAACTGATTTAGGATTGTTATAT
Organism: Phormidium pseudopriestleyi FRX01; assembly: GCF_017313335.1. Lineage (GTDB taxonomy): Bacteria > Cyanobacteriota > Cyanobacteriia > Cyanobacteriales > Laspinemataceae > Laspinema > Laspinema pseudopriestleyi. The sequence continues at coordinate 3,310 of NZ_JAFLQW010000506.1, forward strand.
GAGTTTATCGTTTTCTGGGAGCGATCGCCTCCGTTTCAATTTTTGTAGCAGATTCTCCAATTCCGTAACCGTAAGGTTAGCTTAGAACTAACCCAGGACCAGACATTCATTTCCCAATCTAGCTATCCCAGGAGAAATTCCGATGAAACCGAACTTGATCCCGTCCCAGACTCATGGCAAACTCGCTCAAACCCCGATTTTACTGCCGATGTTGATTTTGATTGGTGCGATCGCCAGTTGTGGTGCCGTTCCGACTTCCTCAGAAGTGAACAAGTCCCTCGTCGCGCAGCAAGGAATGGTTCCTGCTGCGGCACCCATGCCTGAAGAATCCGCGCCGTTTGCGGGTAACCGAGTCGGTTCTGAAGCGATGGTTGGGGATATCGCACAAGCGCCAGGGGATATTCCCCAAGCGGCACCGCAATTGATTAAAACTGCCTCAATGACAATGGAAGTCGAGGCGATCGAGGAGCAAATTGCAGCCGTTAACCAGATTATTAAACAAAAACAAGGAGATTTGTTACAGTTTGAAGACAATAAACCGCGATCGCAAAATACGCGCCATGTCGTTTCAATGCAGTTGCGCGTCCCTCAACAACAGTTAGAAAATACCATTAATGCGATCGCCGAACTCGGCACCGTCATCAACCGTTCGATTACCGCAGAAGATGTTTCAGCACAACTCATTGATAACGATGCGCGGTTAAAAAATCTCCGCAAACAAGAAGAAATGGTCTTAAAAATTATGGAACGGTCCGGTTCCGTGGGAGATGTCCTCAATGCCGCCCGAGAACTCGGTACTATTCGCGAACAAATTGAACGAATCGATGCAGTCCAAGCCAATTTGCGGACCAAAGTCGCCTATTCCACCCTGTATTTAAACCTAGAATCCCCAGTTTCAGCAGCAGAACTCCCTCAAAAGTCTATCGGAAAAGAACTGCAAAAAACTTGGGGAAATGCCACAGAAGCCCTAGGGGATGTGACCGTAGGGCTGCTGAAAATCACTCTTTATTTGCTGGCATTTAGTCCATTTATCCTGTTATTTGCCGGGGGAGCATTTTTAGGTTATAACAGAATAAAGTCATCCAAACCAGACGAATCGAATATCAATCGGTAGGCAAGGGTTAGAGGGGCGAAAAGTCTGTGGGTGGCATTGCTACTGGACTAAACGCCTCTCCTACGAAGCGGGATTAACCCAATTCGCCCTCGCATCAGACAACAGAATCAACCAAAATCAGGGGCATAATCATGCATCAACCCGGACAGGTAATCAAGGCTCGCTATCGTATTTTAAACAAGTTGGGACAAGGAGGAATTGCCACGACTTATGCAGCCGAAGACCTAGATATAGGACAAGACGTAGCCATTAAAACCTTATCTCTGCATGAGTTAACCGATTGGAAAGCCTTAGAACTTTTTGAGCGAGAAGGCAAGGTGCTGTCTCAATTAAATCACCCAGCAATTCCCAAGTATTTGGATTACTTCCAACTGGATACTAACGAGGACCGCTACTTTTATATTGTCCAGGAAATTGCCCCGGGCCAATCCTTACAAGAATTAGTAGAAAGCGGATGGCATCCGACTGAATTGGATGTGAGAGAGATTGCCGAACAACTCTTGGAAATTCTGGGGTATCTGCATCAACTGAATCCCCCGGTCGTTCATCGAGATATCAAACCTCAAAATATTATTTGTGAGTCTACTGGCAAGGTGTTTTTAGTGGATTTTGGTGCAGTGCAAGATACCTATTGTCATACTTTAAGCCGGGGGGGGACGATGGTGGGGACTTATGGATATATGCCACCAGAACAGTTTCGAGGACAAGCCGAACCCGCTACAGATTTATATGGTTTAGGTGCAACTTTATTGTTTTTATTAAGCCATAAAGACCCGGCAGATTTCCCAGGAAAAAAGCTGAAAATTGACTTTCGTCCTTATGTGAAAATTTCTCCAGAATTGGCAGATTGGTTAGAGGGATTGCTAGAACCTCTGATTGAAGATCGCTTTAAATCCGCTCCGGAAGCCTTAGCAGTATTGCATTCACACCGAGAAATTATTGCTGGGCGATCGGTCAGTAATCCACAACCCGCTAAGAGTAACGTCATTCTGCAAAAAAGAAATGATAAACTATCGATAAAAATCTCCTCAAATCCTTCAAAAGCTTTGACAAGTTTAATGTTACTCTCCTTGGCAGTTTTTTTATTGACTAGGTTTTTCCCGGTGTCTTTACATTCTGAAGTCGGGGTATTTTTACTGGTTTTTTTGTTAATCTTTATTTTAAATAGTGGCTTTTTTGGTCCTAAATTCGTTGATTGTTTTGTTTTTACTCAACTAGACTTTCAGGGTAATCAATTTAAAATATCCTGGAGTTTCCTGGGATTAAGTCGAAAAATTGAGGGAAATATTCAAGATATTTTTAGAGTGGAAGTCAATAAAAAGAAAGTCCCGATTCATAACAAAAAGTCAAAGAAAAAGTACCGTTTACTCATAAGCTGTGTTTTACAAGTTGGAGTTAAATCTTACCATTTTGGGTATAATCTGACTCAGGCAGAAAAAGAATGGTTAGTTACAGAAATGGCAAATTTTCTGGGAAAACCTAAAGTTATCGACGCCTAATCTGTCGGTTTATTAGGTATAAAAAAACTAAAAATTGGGTTTTTTAGCCGACCTTTTATCGAAAACTTCTAACTTATACTGTACCCATTCTTTAAGATTGAGAAGAAAAAATCATGCATCAACCCGAAGAAATTATCAAGGACCGTTATCGGATTCTTAAGCCCTTGGGAAAAGGGGGAATTGCCACAACTTATGCAGCTCATGACTTAGATATGGGGCAAGAGGTTGCCATTAAAGCTCTGTCTCTACGGCGATTAAAGGACTGGAAATCCCTGGAACTTTTTGAGCGAGAAGGGAGGGTACTTTCTCAATTAAATCATCCAGGTATTCCTAACTATCTGGACTACTTTCAACTGGATACAGACGACGATCGCCGCTTCTATATTGTCCAAGAAATCGCCCCAGGTAAATCCTTGCAAGATTGGGTAGAAAGCGGATGGCATCCGACTGAACTTGAAGTCAGAGATTTGGCCCAACAACTCTTAGAAATTCTAGTTTATTTGCATCAAATTAGCCCCCCGGTGATTCATCGAGATATCAAACCGCCTAATATTATTCGGCAGTCTGAGGGGAAGATTTTGTTAATCGATTTTGGAGCAGTTAAAGATACTTATCGCCATACCATGACGAGCGGGAGTACCCTCGTTGGTACTTATGGATATATGGCCCCAGAACAGTTTCGAGGACAAGCAGAACCTGCCACAGATTTATATGGTTTAGGGGCAACTTTGTTGTTTTTATTAACCCACAAAACACCCGCAGATTTTCCAGAAAAACGACTTAAAATTGATTTTCGTCCTTCGGTAAATATTTCCCCTGAACTGGGGGATTGGTTAGAGCGGTTGTTAGAACCGCTGGTTGAAGATCGCTTTATCTCTGCTGTAGAAGCCTTAGCTGTTTTGCAGTCAAAAAAAGCAATAAGCAAGGTAATAAAAGAAAGGGTCCCAGAGCGATCGGCTAATCATCATCAACTCGCAGGAAGTCGTGTTTTTCTAAAAATCACTCCGGGTAAACTAGAGGTAAAAATTCCATTTTTGGGATGGAAGTTACAATCTTTATCTTTAATCGTGATAATTACAATCTTGAATGTTTATTTAGTGGCGGCGGTTTGGCTTGCCGCGATTCAATCTCTGGCTATTCTTTCATTTTTATTTTTATTGCTAGGGTTGGAAATAAAGTTATTGGGAAATTTTTTATTAAATCAATTTGGGAGAGTTAGCTTAGAGTTTGATGAAACCCAATTTTATTTAACGTGGAATTTCCTAGGGATTCAACGAAAAATACAGGGAAATATCCATCATATTTCTAGTGTGCAAGTATTTCCCACCTGGCTTTCCATACAAAATTACCCCATTATCACCTGTGCCTTACAAATGAGATTTAAAACTTACCGATTTGGTTCGGGACTGACTCAAACTGAACGAGAGTGGATCGCAATGGAAATTGCTGCTTTTCTTGGAAAACCTCACTTAATCAAACGATAATCCATTGGATCAGCGTCTGAGGTAGGAGGCAGATAGAGGCTCTCACTCCTCAATTCTAGGGGCAAGGCAACAATAACAGCAAGAGATTCCTTCTATAGTTTAGAATAGAATGAATCCGTCGAAAGAAGAGAAACCCAATATTCATCGCTAGGCAAGGGATAGAGTGGCAAAGAGTTTGCGGCATCGCTATAGCGATCGCCTCTGTTGCCATCCTAGTCTGGAAGAGGAATTAACCCGATTCGTGCTTACATCAGAAATCCGCAGAAAAGAAAGATAGGCGAAAACTCATGCACCAACCTGGAGATATTATCAAGGAACGCTATCAGATTCTTAACCTCTTAGGACAAGGAGGAATTGCCTCGACTTATGCTGCCGAGGACTTAAATCTCAGCCAACAAGTCGCGATTAAAATATTATCCCTGCGGCAGTTAAAAGACTGGAAAGCCCTAGAACTGTTTGAACGGGAAGGCAAGGTTTTAGCCCAACTGAATCATCCAGGGATTCCCAACTATCTGGATTATTTTCAACTGGATATAGAGGGCGATCGCCGCTTTTATATTGTCCAAGAAATTGCCCCCGGTCAATCTTTGCAAAACTGGGTAGAAAGCGGATGGCGTCCAACTGAACTTGAAGTCAGAGAAATTGCCAAACAACTCTTAGAAATTCTGGCATATCTGCACCAACTCACCCCTCCGGTTGTCCATCGCGATATTAAACCTCAAAATATTATTCGTCAGTCCAATAACCAGGTATTTTTAGTGGATTTTGGGGCGGTTCAAGATACCTATCGCCATACCATGACCAGTGGCAGTACCATTGTTGGCACTTATGGATATATGGCCCCGGAACAGTTTCGGGGACAAGCTAAACCGGCGACAGATTTATATGGATTAGGTGCAACTTTGTTGTTTTTATTAACCCATAAAGACCCGGCAGATTTTCCCGAAAAACGGATGAAAATTGATTTTCGTCCCTATGTAAACATTACTCCAGAGTTGGCCGATTGGTTAGAAAATTTATTAGAACCCGTCATTGAAGACCGCTTGACATCTGCCACAGAAGCCCTAGCCCTATTGCAGGGAAAACGGGAACGAATTGTGCCGCGATCGCCCGGTAATCTGCAACCTGTTGGCAGTCGAGTTGTTCTGGAAAAAACTCCCAGGCAACTCAAGGTAAAAGTCCCCCTGCCTAATGTCCAATTTCATTCTATATTTAGATTGGTATTTTCAATCGTTTGGTTAATTTCTTTAATATCTATAACTCGGGTATTTAGTGGTAACTTTTTGACCCTCTTGTTTCTTGTCCCTTTTTGGTTGCTGGGTATAGCATCCCTGGTCACGAGCCTGCGGAATATGTTGGTGTACAACACTCTAAATTTTTATAGCGATAAATTTGAAATTTCCTGGTTCTTTTTGGGGACAAAAAGAACGATTCAGGGTAATATTGATGATATTTCTAAGGTGGTAGTAAGCCCAGTAAAGGGAATAAATAGCGAAGATAAAGTCATGAATTGTGCCTTAGAAGTCGGAACAAATAGTTACTGTTTTGGTTCGGGACTAACCGCTACAGAACGAGAGTGGCTCGTCACAGAAATCGCTGAATTTATCGGAAAACCTAAATTAATCGACAACTAGGACTAAAATAAGAGTCAGAACTGGAGTAATCTAAAACTGGCT
>NZ_JAFLQW010000248.1 GCF_017313335.1 Phormidium pseudopriestleyi FRX01
AAGAGATGATAGGCGTGAATGAATTTAAGCAATCCAGGCTGTATCAAGATATTAAGCTCGAAGGCAAACTCGAAGGCAAACTCGAAGTAGTTTCACCATTGCTGTCACAGGGATTTACGGTCGAGCAAGTGGCGCAAATGCTGGGTTTAACCATCGAACAAGTGCGCCAAGGGAGTCAATAAACCTAGGTTTTACTAAGGGTTAAAACATTTGAATCTGGGGTAGGGTAATTGACTCTACCCCAGTATTTTTTTAATCCCGAAATTGAGTGAAGAAACCCGGTTTCTAACTTGGTCTGGATTGACCTTTTAGAGGCACTGGAGAAGCAAGGGATGGGGTTAGCGGGTCTCGAATCCGAGATAACCTCTGGGGGTAATCATCCAATTTTCATAGAAACTGGTGCTTTGATTGCCGATGAGGATGGTACTGAGCATATCGATGGGATTTTCTAGGAGTTGTTCTAGGGTGGTGAGGGTGATTTGTTCGTCTTCTCGATAAGCCGATCGCACGATCGCCACGGGAGTATCGGGTTTTCTGTACTTGAGAAAAATGGCTTGTGCCGTGGCAATCTGCTCGGTTCGGGTGCGCGATCGCGGATTATAAAGCGCTACCACAAAATCGGCTGCTGCTGCTGCTTCTAACCGCTTTTCTATCATTGTCCAAGGGGTGAGCAAATCACTTAGGCTAATCGCACAAAAATCATGCATTAAAGGCGTTCCCACCCGAGAGGCAGCCGCTTGTAAAGCGGTAATTCCGGGAAAAACTTGCACTCCTGGGGTTTGACCATCCCAATTCCCCTCTCGGAGTTGTTCTAAAACTAATCCCGCCATGCCATAAATTCCCGCATCTCCAGAGGAAATCACGGCGACGGTTAATCCCCACTCGGCAAACGCGATCGCCAGTTGAGCACGGTGTCGTTCCTGGGTAATTGGCAAGGATTGCACCAGTTGACCCGGACGCAAGAGGGGTTTAATTAAGTCAATATATAGAGTATAACCAATCACCAAATCGGCAGTCGCAATGGCGGTTTGTGCCGCCGGGGTCATCTGGTTTAACGCACCAGGACCCGTTCCCACTAACCAAAGTTTTCCCTCACGTCCAGTATATTCCCTCTCTGATTGGCCGATCGCAATGGTGACGGCACCGGGTTCCCCTTCTAACCGAAAAATTTGCTTAGAAACTAGAAGAGAATTGCGCATTTCACCCGGGGAAGTCAACCCATGTGCGGCAACGATCGCCGCTGCTTCGGCCACGCTGGGAGTCCCCACTTCCTGTTCCACCACCGTGGAAGGGGTGGGAACAGCAACCGACTTCAAAACCTCTGAGGGAAAGGTTTTTAACGGCCACTGACGCGCCTCGCACAACTCCAATAATCCCACTTCATCGGCTTTAATATCAATTGTGGCTATCCCAGCGATCGCAGCTTGTGCGAAATGATGTGACTGACACACTTGGGCGATCGCAGTTTCCACCACCCGACGCGAAGTTCCCCGTTCGCAACCGACTCCCACCCATAAGACTCGCGGATGCCACTGCACCTTGGGAAAGTCAGAATCCGGTGCAAACTGCCGCTGGGTAGCACTAATCCAGACTCTTGCCTTGGGGGTTTTCGCCTCTAGTTTGTGAGGTGTTGTATCATTCGGCAATTCTAGGATAAAGGGATGATCCTCGGGTAAATTCTCTTGCCAGAGGGTGCAACCGACTTCCTGGATGACTTCTACGGGTTCCTGACGGGCGATCGCGGCACTGACGGCAGTCCAATTACCCTCCCCTCGGTTCCAGCCAAATGGCACGCCTAGCACATCAATTCCCGGCAATTGCAACGCCGATGATGCGCCAGTGAGGACGGGGGTTGCACCGAGTTGATGGGCGACTGCCTGAGTCAGGCAGTCGGCACCCCCTTGATGTCCGCTACATAAACTAATGGTAAATTTCCCCGCTTCATCAACCACAACCACTGCCGGATCAATGGACTTGTGCTGCAACAATGGTGCGATCGCCCGAACGACTGCGCCAGTTGCTAAACAAAAGATAAAAGCACGACAATCCGGCCAAATCTTAGCGAGATGGTCCGTTAATGAACCCGTATAAACCTGTACTCTGGTGAGAGTCTTACCATCGATCGCCTCTTGACAGGATGCGGGTATCCAGAGGATGGCATCGGTGGCATCACACAGAGATAGTAATCGTTTGACCCCAGATGGGGTAACGGCGATCGCGGCGATCGGCTGATAATCTTCAAACAGTGACAATTTCAACGGACAATTCCTGATATTCAACGCGCCAGTCTATTCTATTTATCCGCTATAGGCGGGGCAGTTGTTATACTGCCCCTATCCTATCGGATGTTCTCCCTAAAATGACCCCAGTCCTGAGTTCATTCGGGTAACACTGCCTACCCTTGACTCAGGACATCAAACCCAGAACCCTTAAATATCCAGATCCATGAGTTTGAGTTGGGGACCATAGGTTTCGATGAACTCACGACGAGGTGCGACCCGATCGCCCATCAATACCGTAAAGACGCGATCGGCTTCTGCGGCATCCTCAATTTCCACCCGTTTCAGAGTGCGACTTTCAGGATTCATCGTGGTTTCCCAGAGTTGCTTTGGCATCATTTCACCCAACCCTTTAAACCGCTGAATCGTGTAGTTGGCATTGGCGGGGAATTCATTGCGAATGAGCTGTTGCAGTTCGCGATCGCTGTAACAGTAGAAATGATTCCGGCCCCGTTCCACCTTATACAGCGGCGGACAAGCAATATAAACATACCCTTGATCCACCATGTCCCGTTGATAGCGATAGAAGAAGGTGAGCAGCAGGGTCCGGATGTGCGCCCCATCTACGTCCGCGTCAGTGTTATGTGCACATAAACCGCCGGTTCCGCAGACAAAGTTTTCATCCCCTTCTACGGAGAAGTCATAAACATAGTCACCAACTAACTCAATCTCAGAAGCCGATATCACTTTCAGTCCCATCAAATCATCGCTGATCGGGACGAAATCCTGAGCTTTGCGGGTGGGACGGGCTAAATGTTCCTCCAACTGCAATGCATTGGCATGATGTTGCCAAATCCGTTGACTGAAGGCGATTTGCTCTTGACCACAAATCGTCAGGGTGTAATAGGCATGGCGAGTTTGGATCGGCGCATCCGCTGGAGTTGAGGGTTGATGTTCTGTAGGGGTGGCAATTAAACCCAGTTGTCCGAACAGATACAGCAACCCTTCTTTGAGGGCGGGGGAATTGGTCGTCCAGGAGAAGTTATTGTTACCAATAGTGCCATCTCCCAGGAAATAGCCTTCCAAAAATGCCAGTTGGAGGTCTTCTGGCAGACTGAAGACTAAATCCGGCAGTTGCTTCTCATGGGCAGGTTTGGCTAAACCCCAGGCTTGCAATAACCGGGCAGCAGCGACACTATGGAAGTAGAGTTTAATGCCGTCACTGTCGGGGTCATTATAGCGGCGGGGAGTTTCTCCGAAGGTAGCGGCGATCGCCTCGGTTAATGCCGGGATAAACCGCTCATCTTTTTTACCCAGATTTAAGCTAACTTGGTGTTGACTCAGGGTTCCCTCGGCGACATACCACCCCAAGAAGTTCATCAATTCCTTTGTAATCGGCAAATAGCGACTAAAGGCTTTATCTTGATGCGCCTGGGGGACAATTTGTACCGCGTCACCGAGTTGGATCAGTTCGCTGGGGGTGAAATACTCAAACGCTTTGTACGCACTGACTTCGCGCCAGAGAGCATTTTTGCTGGTATCATCTTGCTCTAACAGGCGATCGAGTTTCGAGGGGACGGTTTCATAAACGATATTTTCGTTCCCCCCGATCGCCTCTAAGTATTCCAAAAAGTTCGGTAAGGTAGGACGATTAATCCCCCGTTCCCAATGACTGATGGTAATCGGTTGTTTGACACCACAGACGGTTGCCACCTGTTTTTGGGTGATACCGGCCATTTTCCGTTGGCAAATCAATTGTTGCCATGCCGTCCCATCTAATTCTACCCGAGGTTCGTTCCATTCCGCTGGGGTAGCGACTTTCGCCAACAGACGCTGACTGGCAATGCGGCGCACATCTTCCCCTTTTAAGTAGAGCGATCGCGTCAGTCCAGCGCGATACAAAGTGTCCAGTAAATCAATGCGAGTTGGACTCTGTGCGGGACGCGGTAACCGTCGAGAGGCGACTAACAAATCCCCGGGTTTGACTTCGTTGCCTTTTTTGAGAATGACTTCCCCGTTTTCATAGACGAACACGCTATGGGAGGAGGTCACTTTGACTGAGCGATTATACCGGGTGGTAATTTTATACATCGCTTCTTCATGTCCATGTCGAATCACCGCTTTCAAGGGTTTAAAGCGGGTGGCATGGGTTACGGGGTCGAAGGATACCACGCGATAGCGTTCGGGACTGCGACGCCCTTCTACGCACTCGTCGATAAATTGACCAATTTTGACGAACTCAGTTTGCCCTTTGTCATCCATGACGAGAGTGGGTTCGTCTCCCGCTACGCTCATGATAATGATTCGATGATAGCGCAAATGTGAGGGGTCGAACTCTTCCCCTTTAATCCCTAAACCGAGGGCGGCAATTAGGGCTTGAATTTCGGTATTCTTGTAAATCTTGGAATCATCGGTTTTTTCGATGTTGAGGATTTTACCGCGTAAAGGTAGGATGGCTTGGAAACGGCGATCGCGTCCTTGTTTGGCACTGCCTCCCGCACTATCCCCTTCTACAATGTAAATTTCACTTTCACTCGGGTCTTTGGTACTACAATCCGCCAGTTTTCCAGGCAGAGGAGACGATTCTAAGACCGATTTACGGCGAACCAATTCCCTGGCGCGTCGGGCAGCTTCAGCGGCATTAAAGGCCTGAATTGCGCGTTCTAAAATCGCATCCGCTATACTGGGACGAAATTCTAAATACTCCGTGAGCACTTCACCCACTAAAGAATCCACAATTCCCCGGACTTCAGTGTTGCCTAATTTGGTCTTAGTTTGCCCTTCAAATTCCGGGTCGGGCACTTTCACGGAAATCACCGCAGTTAACCCTTCCCGAACGTGCTCACCGCCGAGATTGGAATCCCCTTCTTTGAGTTTATTCCGTTTACGGGCGATCGCATTCATGGTCCGCGTCAAAACCGCTTTCAATCCTTCTAGGTGCGTCCCTCCATCAATAGTCCGGATGTTGTTAGCAAATCCGAGGACGTTATCCGTGTAAGCATCAGTGCACCATTGCAACGACACTTCCACCTGAACATTATTACGCTCTCCTTCGACGTAAATAATTTCTTCATGAAGGGGTTGTTTCTCCCGGTTCATGTATTCTACATATTCCCGAATTCCACCTTCATAGCAATAAGTTTCAACTCGGGGCTCATTATTTTTGAGCAGTTCAATTCGATTATCCGAAAAGGTGATTTTAACCCCAGCATTCAGGTAGGCAAGTTCACGCAATCGTCCCGATACAGTGCTGTAATCAAACTCAATGCCGGTACTGAAAATTTGGAAGTCCGGTTTAAAGCAAACGGAGGTTCCGGTGCGATTTTCTTTAATTGGTTTGCCTTCCAATTCTCCAATCGCTGCACCCCGTTCATACCGTTGGACATGGATTTTTTTCTCACGCCAAACGGTGACTTCGACCCATTCCGATAAGGCGTTAACCACGGAGATACCCACCCCGTGTAATCCTCCGGAGACTTTATAACCGCCTCCTCCAAATTTACCTCCAGCGTGGAGGACGGTCATCACCGTTTCCAGGGCGGACCTTCCTGTTTTAGAATGGATGTCCGTAGGAATACCTCGACCGTCGTCGGTTACGCTACAAGATCCATCTGGATTGAACTCAATTTCAATATGGGTACAGTGTCCAGCAAGCGCCTCATCGATCGAGTTGTCCACAACCTCGTAAACTAGATGGTGGAGTCCTCGGGGTCCGGTGGTCCCGATGTACATCCCCGGTCGCTTGCGTACTGCTTCGAGTCCTTCAAGAACTTGTATTTGGTCAGCGCTGTAGTTGCTGGTCATACCACGGTAGCTCCATTAATCGGGCTTTTGCAGCCCACAAAGTGTCAGAATACCAAAAACTATCAAAATTATAACACTAAACGGTTGTTCGCGATGATAGCCCAATTAGAAGAGAAATTTTTTGGGGGGATGCAGGGGGGAGGTTGGGGAGATTGGGGAGATGACCAAAGACAAATGACCAAGGACAAATGACAAATGACAAATGACCAAGGACAAATGACCAACGACCAATGACCAACGACCAAGGACAAAATGACCATCATGCCTGGATTAATTGTAATTTGTGGGGCGACGGCGACGGGGAAATCCAGTCTGGCGTTACATTTGGCCCAGGGTCTGGGGTCGCCAATTTTGAGTGCGGATTCGCGTCAGGTGTATCGCGAGTTCGATATTGGGACCGCTAAACCCACAGCAGCCGATCGCCGGAATGTCCCTCATTATCTCCTAGATATCTGTGATCCGACGGATAATTTGACCGTGGCAGATTATCAGGACCAGGCGAATCAGGCGATCGCAGAGGTTCAGGGACTCAATCATGTGCCTTTGTTGGTGGGAGGGACGGGTTTATATCTGAAGGCGGTGGTTAAGGGGTTGAAAATTCCCCGGGTGGCCCCTAATCCTGAGTTGCGATCGCAGTTGGCGGCGTTGGGTCAAGCTCAATGTTACGCCATGCTGCAACAGGTGGACCCCGAGAGTATAACCCGGATTCATGCCAACGATTCGGTCAGAACCTTACGGGCATTGGAGGTATTTTACGTCACCGGCTGTCCGATTTCTCAACAACAAGGGGAAAATCCCCCCAGTTATCCGATTTTACAGATTGGTTTAGACTGTAAAGAGGTCGAAGAAGGCGATCGCCGAATTTTAATTCGCACTCAAGAAATGTTTAATGCGGGTTTGGTGGCAGAGGTGGAATCAATCTGTCAAAAATATGGGACGAGTTTACCCCTACTTCATACCCTCGGATATGCTGAAATTAAGCAATATTTGGCGGGAGAAATTTCCCTGGAAGAGGCAAAAGAATTAACGGCATTACATACCCGACAATTTGCCAAACGGCAGCGGACTTGGTTCCGAGGCGATCGCAAGATTGAATGGTTTGCCGTTGATCAACCCGATTTGCTAGAACAGGTATGGCATCGAGTTCAAGAGTTTCTTGAACAGACAAAAGTCGCCTCTGCCTCCGGCACTTCCTGCACTTTCTGACAAGTCAGAAACTTGAACAATGACTATTTTAATCGGATTGAAGTTAAGGTTATGAAATCTGCTCAATTTGAACCCAAGTTTATTTTATCCCTTACTTTTAATGCGATCGCCTTAATTCTAGCCCTCGTCTTGATTGCCAAAAAAGGAGGAATTCCCTACATTTTAAGCAAAATCCGGTCAACTCCCCCCGAGACTTTTTCTCAGTCCTGGTCTAACATTTACTATCAACATCGCCGGAGTTTGTTTGAAGGTCTTCCCAAAGTCAGCAGTCCCATTATTTTTCTCGGCGATAGTTTAACGGATTCCTGTGAATGGAACGAGATTTTAAATCATCCCCAAATTTTGAATCGCGGAATTATCGGCGATACAACCGCTGGGGTCTTGGATCGGTTAAATCCCATTCTCGCCTCTCAACCGCGTCAAATTTTTCTGATGATTGGCATTAATGATTTAGCCAGAAAAAAGGATTTTTCGGGGATTTTAGTCAATTATCAACAGATTTTGACTACCATTCACCAACAATCCCCACAAACCAAAGTTTATGTCAAAAGTGTTTTACCCATCAACAAAAAACTTTTTGAAAAAGGCCCTAGCAATGAAATGATTAGAAATCTTAATACTCAACTGCAACAGTTAAGCGACAATTTCTCTTATTCTTATATTGATTTACATTCTCAACTGGTGGATGAAAATCAACAACTCGATGAACGCTACACCATAGATGGGTTACATTTGAATGGGACTGCCTACTTGATTTGGAAAGCGGCCATTGAAAATTATGTAGAACGCGACACTCAGGTATTGGATGACCAACAACAAATGACCAATGACCAACAACCAACAACCAATGACCAATGACCAATGACCAATGACCAATGACCAATGACCAATGACCAATGACCAACAACATTACCCGAGGTGAATTGATGGATTATCTTAAGTTTATTGAAATGCTTCCTAAGCAGTATGAAAATTGGGGTCAAGATTCAGTCAAACCCTGTTCTGACAAGTTTCAGGAGGTACTCGATCGCGTCCAAGGGACGACAACGGCGAATTTGATGCAGTTAATCAATTTAGCGGTGTCTTGTCTGGACCAGGGGGAAATTTATTGTGAAATTGGCACCTATCAAGGGTCGAGTTTAATTGGCGCATTGCTGGATCAAGGCGATCGCCAAGCGTATGGGGTAGATAATTTCTCAGAATGGGATGAGAGTAGCGAGAGTTATGAAACTTTGATTGAAAATTTAACCCAATTTAATGTATTGGATCGGGTTGAGTTTTATAATGAAGACTTTGAGACATTTCTCCTGAATCTACGCGATCGCCAACCGACACCTAAAGTTGGAGTCTATTTTTATGATTGTGCCTATGACTATCGATCGCAACTGATTGGGTTACTGTTCATGAAAAACTTTTTAGCCGATCGCGCCTTAGTGATTGTCAACAATGGTCACTGGAAAACCGTACAACAAGCACAAAAAGATTTTATCGCCGCCCATCCCGAATGTCAAGCGATCGCCGAACTATCTACCGTAGTCGGGGAAGCAACATTTGGCAATGGAATTCAAGTGCTCAGTTGGACAAGTTCCTCCGATAAGCGCTATTCTGCTGCTTCCGTACAGAGTCGCGATCGGCAACCCGTTGGATAAGAGATTGCGGGCAATTTGGCCCAAAAATTAGCTTAAATCCGGCGATAATTTAACCTCAAACCCTGATAAACCCTGATAAGGAACGATTACCATGCTGACCCAAAAGACTCAACAAGAACGCGACTGGAAACCGATTATTAAAGAATTTGAACAAGTGGTCGGTAAAAACGGCGTAGTCCGACGAAAAGAAGAACTCCTAACTTATGAATGTGATGGATTAACCAGTTACCGCCAACGTCCCGCATTAGTCGTATTGCCTCGAACCACAGAACAGGTTTCTGAAGCGATTAAAATCTGCGATCGGCATAACATCCCCTGGTTACCCCGAGGTGCAGGAACCGGACTATCCGGCGGTGCATTACCCATTGAAAACTCAGTATTAATCGTCACCGCTTTAATGCGAAAAATCCTCAAAGTTGACCTAGAAAATCAGCGAGTTGTCGTCCAACCGGGAGTGATTAATAACTGGGTAACCCAAACCGTTAGTGGGGCTGGATTTTATTATGCCCCAGACCCTTCCAGTCAAATTATCTGTTCCATTGGAGGCAATGTTGCCGAAAATTCGGGCGGAGTTCACTGCCTCAAATATGGCGTCACCACCAATCATGTTTTAGGATTAAAATTAGTCCTTCCTGATGGTTCCATTGTAGATGTAGGAGGAGAACTCAACGAAATGCCCGGTTACGATTTAACCGGATTATTTGTGGGGTCCGAAGGCACATTAGGAGTCGCCACCGAAATCACCCTCCGTATCCTCAAAACCCCCGAAGCAATTTGTGTCCTCTTAGCCGATTTTACCAGCATTGAAGATGCCGGGGCCGCCGTTTCTGCCATTACCAGTGCAGGCATCATTCCCGCTGGCATGGAAATGATGGATAACCTCAGCATTAATGCAGTAGAAGATGTGGTTGCCACCGGATGCTATCCCCGAGATGCCACCGCCATTTTGTTAGTTGAAATTGATGGATTGCAAGTAGAAGTTGATAAAAATAAACAGCGAATTTCTGAACTCTGCAAGCAGAATGGGGCGCGAAATATTACCTCAGCCAGTGACTTAGAAACGCGGATGAAATTATGGAAAGGACGCAAAGCAGCCTTTGCCGCAGCGGGACATTTAAGCCCCGATTATTATGTTCAAGATGGCGTAATTCCTCGGACTCAACTGCCTTATGTCTTGAAAGAAATCGAAAGACTCAGCCAAAAATATGGCTATCGTGTAGCGAATGTCTTTCATGCCGGAGATGGCAACCTCCATCCCTTAATTCTTTATGATAATGCCATCCCCGGGGCCTTAGAACAAGTAGAAGAATTAGGGGGAGAAATTCTCAAACTCTGCGTGAAAGTCGGGGGAAGTCTCACCGGAGAACATGGCATTGGGGCCGATAAAAAATGCTACATGGGCGAAATGTTTAATGAAATCGATTTAGAAACCATGCAATGGGTGCGTAGCGTATTTAATCCCAAAGGATTGGCAAATCCAGATAAACTATTTCCCACACCCCGGACTTGTGGAGAAGCAGCAACTGCCCTCGCCAATCCAAAGTTTCAGGGAATAGAGGCTTTTTGAGGGTCGATTCTGATGAATTAGTTCAGTTGACAAATCAACGGATGGGTTGAGTTTTCAACGGGTGCATCTCACTGTTGCGAGTGTTGAGCCAACCCCTACCCCGACCCAGCCTTCATCACCCGTCAGCCTTCGCCTGCCACCCCTCCAAAGGAACCACCCCGCCCTACGGGCAACCCTCCAAAGGAACCACCCCGCCCTAGGGGCAACCCCTCCAAAGGAACCACCCCGCCCTAGGGGCAACCCCTCCAGAGTCACCACCCCGCCCTACGGGCACCCCTCCAGAGTCACCACCCCGCCCTACGGGCACCCCTCCAGAGTCACCACCCCGCCCTA
>NZ_JAFLQW010000124.1 GCF_017313335.1 Phormidium pseudopriestleyi FRX01
ATTTCCTACGTTTTTTCCTTCCCCTTAACCATTTTAACGGCTTGGCTGGTTTGGTCTCAGTTGGGTAATCTCTTGATGCAACTCCAACGCGGTGGTTCCAAAGCCCTTGACCTTGATTCTTGGGAATAAAGTGCCGCTCAATTATCAGCCGATCTTCCGGTAATCACCGGATTGAATGGGAAAAAGCAAGTTGCTTTTTCCTTTTCTTTTCAGGGTGGAAACTGGGCAGATGAGGCCCATATTCTCACCCTTTGCCTTGAATGTTTGCCATCAATTTAGATTAAAGCGAGGCGGAATATTTTTCTAAGACTGCCCGATCGCGCCCGAGGGATTTCGCCTTGTATAGTGCAAGGTCTGCACTCCGAATTAATTTCTCCACCGAGTCTTGAGGGCGAGGTAAAGTCACCGAAACTCCCAAACTAATCGACACATAACCCGCAGGGGACTGAGCATGAAGAATCCGCAAGGCTTTGATCTGATTTCGGATGGTCTGCGCCACCTGCATCGCTCCTTCGGCATTGGTATGGGGAAGAATGACGGCGAATTCCTCTCCCCCATAGCGAGCGACTAAATCAGCGGGGCGCTTGACGGCATCGGCGATCGCCTGGGCGACTTGTTTCAAACAAGTATCCCCCGCTTGATGCCCATAAGTATCATTGTATAATTTAAAAAAATCAATGTCACATAAAATCAAAGACATCATCGAATGTTCCCGAATAGTTCGCCGCCATTCCCGATGGAGACATTCATCAAAAGCGCGCCGGTTAGCGACATGAGTCAATCCATCCAAAGAAGCAATCCGCTGTAATTCTTCATTCGCCGCTTCCAACTGTTTAAACAGGGTTGATTGTTGAATGGCGATCGCCAGTTGAGCGGACAACTGTTCAAACCCGCTAATCTCAAACGGTTGCCAATGGTGAATCCCATTACATTGATGGGCCACCAACAACCCCCAAAGGCGGTTTTCATGTAACAACGGCGCAATCATTTTCCCATTCACCCCAAAGGATTGCAAAAATTCAATCAAACATTGGGGAGAATTCGCCGCATTGAGCTCATCGATCGCCTTGACCGTTCCTTGACAATACCGCTCATAACAACTGGGGGGGAAAATTTCTTCTCCAAAACTTTGTCCCAGCATTGTCGGCCAAGGAGGAACCACCGATTCCGTGACCACACTCCCAGACTGGTCCGGCCAAATCCGATACACCACCACGCGATCGCAATCCAACAATTGTCTCACTTCCGAAACCGCCGTATTCAGAATCTCTTCTAAATTCAACGATTGGCGAATTCGGGCCAGAGTTCGGCTCACCAGTCGTTCCCGGTCAGACTGGTGACGCATGGCTTCCTCCGCCCTTACCCGTTCGGTGATATCCTGAGCCAGAGATGCCACGGCGATCGTCTCACCGTCCCGGTCAATTAAGGGAGTCGTGTACCACTCACAAATAGTCCTACCGCCATCTTTCCGGACATTTTCACAAATTGAGCAAGCGCCTCCCTTTTGATGCAACAGATCCTGCCATCGTTGACCCGCATCCAGTTGTTCCCTTGCTGGGTATAGCAACGCCATCCCCCGTCCGAGGATTTCCGCTTTGCTATACCCAAAAATTGCTTCCGCCGCCGGATTCCATTCCACAATGTCTCCGTTGAGGTTGAATTCCACCACGGCTAAAGGGGTTTGTTCCAAGTGCAGAGAGAGTTTTTGTTTGGATTGTTGCAGTGCGGCTTCCACCTGTTTTTGTGAGGTTAAATTCGTACTAATCCCAATCCGTCCAATAATTTTACCGGTGGGGTCTTTAATTGCATCGGCGCGGAGCAACACCTGAACAATTTTACCGCTGCGGGTGCGCTGTTCCACCGAGCCAATCCAAGATTGAGCGATCGCCTCAAAGATTTCTCGGGCAACTTCCGGGTCAGTATAGAGTACCGAGGGACCCCCTGCCGCCTTCAACTCTTCAACAGTGCCATACTCGAACAGAGTAGAAAAGGCCAAATTATGATAGATATGATTGCCATTGGCATCGCTGATGGCGATCGCATCACTGGCACTTTCCACCGCTTGCGCCACATACTCTAGGGCCGCTTCCGCCTGTTTGCGCTCAGTAATATCCCGCAAAATTGCTACAACCCGGTCTTCAGCACAGGCCATAATCCGCGCTTCCCGACTATAGCAGTTGCCATGAATTGTTAACTCATACTCCCAGGTTTGAACGTCCCCAGTTTCCAACGCTTGAAGTATATATTTCATCCCTTCCGTAGCGACGGATAGGGGCCAAATTTCATAGATAGAAAGCCCGATTTCAAAATTGGGCGGGATCGCTGTCGTTTGTTCCGGCACATTTTTGCAGTCCAAAATAGTGCCATCTGCTTTTAAATACAGCATCAAATCCGGAATCGTCTCCATCGTGTCCTTATGTTTGCCCAGGTTCCCTCGGGATGACTCTTCAACCCGGAGGCGATCGGTGAGTTCTGGGTCCCAAACCACCGCAATCGTACCTTGTCGGGTGCCATCGCTGTTGAATAGCGGGGTTTTTTTGATTTCCACGGACCGCAGTTCCCCGGAAGGGGCGGGAAATTCCACTCGGTTATCAATTGTCTTAGACAGTTCCCAAGCGGTTTGCTCAGATTCTGTATCAGCCCTCAAGATTTCTTGAGCGATGGGATAGTCTTGACTCAACTGGTGGTTGGTTTTACCTGCATACTCCACCCCGATTAATTGGAATAGTCTCAATGCGCCTTCGTTTGCCAGCAGCCAACATCCGCGCTCATCTTTGAGGATGACGCTTTCTGAAATGCTCTCAACTAAGGGTTTGAGCCACTCGGCGAGGGTGCGATCGCCCCAGAGTCGGTCTCTCCCTTCCCCTGCAGAGGGTTCAGGCCCTGCTACCTGGGGCGATCGACTCAGTTGAGTATCCAGTTCCGGCCCCTGATTGGACTCAGAGATCGGTTCTGTGCAGGATTCCTGTTGAACTAATTGGGGTTTACTATTCATGATGCCAGTGCCTCCCCTGAAATTTTCTACGTTACAAAATTAATAGAGGATACTCAGCTTTTATTTTGACTTTCTTTTGTCGGGCGATCGCCCAAAAGCATCAGACTAGATTTCCTGCTGCTTTCCCGATAAGGTTCGGCCTTTTTAAGCGAGTCCTGTCCAGATTAATTATCCAAAAAACTATAAAAACAAAATAACCAACCCCTTAAGATACTGGCGCATCTAAGATAAATTATAAGGGCTGTTCTGTCACAAAATTTAATTGTTCTTCAGGCATTACACTTCGTTGGGAAGGGAGAGCCTCCAACGGCCCCTCATGCAGCCCTGGCGAGTCCCCCGGACTATTGGGGTGGTACTCTCATTCTCCCTGAAGTCGTAACCGAGAGTCCTGGTACAGTATTTAGACCCCCGGGACCAGAAACCGGGTTGCTTGACACACTTTCTACATAAGAGCAACAAATCTGTGACAGAAACCCGGTTTCTCAGCTCTCCGGTCCCCCCAGATTAGGGCTTTTGGCGGTTCTACCCCCGACGGGCCAGATTTATCCTGGCGAGCAACATTGAGGGGATCTGGGCGATGGATGAATCCAGGGGTAGCAATCTCTTTACTCTACCGAGGGCACTGGAATATCCCACTTAGGCAATCCCGTCTGAGGGAACTTCTCCATGACTTCATCCGGTTAAACCCCCGGCAAGAGAATTTCAAACTCGGTGCCGATGTTTGGGGGTAAATCCTCTGAATTCAGGGTGCGCGATCGCAGATAAAGTTCTCCCCCATGTTTGGCCGTGACAATCCAATAACTCACCGCAAAGCTAGTTTCTTTTTCTGCCAATTTAGACATTCCAAAGGAGGCTAAAATTTCATTGATTTTAGCTTGAGGAATTCCCAACCCATTGTCAGATATTTTAATTGAAACCCACCGAGAATCCGGCTGGGTTGGCATTAAAGCGGGTCGGGATATCAATTCTGTGGATATAAAAATTCTGGACCGGGTTGGATCGGGTTGAGGTTGGGCGCGAAAGCCAGCTTCACTGAACTCCAAAGAAAATTTTTGATGAACGGCTTCCTGAATTAATCCATCAATAGTTTTGCTTAAAATATTAATAAAGACCTGATTGAGTTGAGAAGCGTAACAGGATATAGGAGGCAAATGTCCGTAGTTTTTTGTAATTTCAATTTCGCCACTAAAGCGGCTTTTTAAAAGCAATAAAACACTATCAATACAGGCATGAATGTCAGCGGGTTTGGGATGAACTTCATCAATATGACAAAAATTTTGCAAGCTAGTGGCTAACTGTTTTAAGCGATTGGCTCCATTTTTGAGACTAGAGATGGCCCGAGGCAAATCTTCTTTTAAAAAATCATATTCAATCTCTTCCTGGAGATCCTCGATTTCGGGTATAGACTCGGGTAAATACTTTTGATAAACGTTCACCAACTCCATTAACTCCTCGGAATAGCTGGTAACGTAGGTTAAATTTCCCCAAATAAATCCCACTGGGTCGAGAATTTCATGAGCCACCCCATCGACTAACCGTCCCAAACTGGCCATTTTGTCTGTTTGTACCAATTGCGCTTGAATTTGTTCAAACCGCAATTGAGTTTCAATGCCGCGAATTTGCCAATAGGCGAGGTTTAATTCATGAATATTGAGCAATAGATAGTTATCGGAACTGGTTTGGATGACCAGGGGTTCGCCTAATAATTCAGGCGATCGCCGGAATGCCTGTCGTGCCGCTTGGACAATCGTTGTCTCGGAACTTAATAGCATAATTTGAGTCCGGGCATAGCTGTAAAGCATTTGCAACGGAGCATTTAAAAACAACTCACTCGCTCGCGGACGAATCAAATATTCTAGCAGTCGCTGTCGAGACATCATCCCAACAAATTCTCCCGCATCTCGCAAAATCACCCCAGTCAGAAGGGGATATTTTTCAAAAGTGCGAACGATATCACAGCAGCGTCGGGTGATATCCACCTGGAAATCAAACAGGGGTAATTCTCCCAGGATGGATTCGACACGCAGATCTCGATAACTTCCTTCAAAAAATACAGGCTTTGAGAGTTCAGAATGGGGTTGATTTGGCACGATAAAGGGATATCGCCGGTCAACACCGACGCCTAAACAGTAGAATTACAATGAGGTTGTAAATGGGTTATCGACCCTTGGGACGATCGCCTTTAGACATTTGTGCACTCATCATAAACCAAATCAACCAAAAGGTTGCGATCGCCCGCTTGCGATCGCCCTTATTTCCATTCTGTATTCTGTTCATGATAGCCTTGCTCTCCAACCTCTTTTCCCAACCCTCACCCTAAATCCCTCTCCCAAAAATGGGAGAGGGATTTAGGGTGAGGGTTGCACCTCTTCAGACCACTACCTGAAGCTAGAGAAGGGTCAAATTTGACAACTTATCTTGTTTTATATCCAGGGATTTCAGGACGGGTAAAACCAGAAAAATACCCAGTCATTCAACAGAAAGTCTTAGTTAGCCAACTGGTAATCCCGGAATTACTTCCTTGGGATGGAAACACCCCAACTCCGTGTACTACTCCTGTGGAGCCTCTTGGATATAGACGGGCTGTGGATTCAATTCTCCCATGCGGTTGGGGGGCCAGAACCGAATCACCGCACGACCGATAATTTTATCCCGAGGGACAAAACCCCAGTAATGACTATCGTAGCTATTATTGCGATTATCCCCGAGCACTAAATACTGATCATCAGGAATAATTTCTGGCCCATATTGGTAGGTCGGTTCTTCTTCAATATAGCGTTCCTTGATGGGGATATTATTAATGTAAACTCGTTCCCCTCTGACTTCCACAGTTTCCCCAGGCAGCCCGATCACCCGCTTGATAAAAGCATCTTTAAAATTTTGGTCTTGGAGGGTTTGCGTGGGAGAAAAGACGACGATATCGCCTCGTTCTGGACTCGTGAAGCGATAGCTCAATTTATCGATAATCAGGCGATCGTTAATTTCCAGGGTCGGTAGCATCGAACCGGACGGGATGTAGCGTGCTTCTGCCACAAAGTGACGAATCCCAATTGCTAAAATCGCACTCAAACCAATCGTCTTAAGTGCTTCCACCCAAGGATTTTCGGGATTATGTACCGGATTGTTAGGGGGAGTTTGCTGAGAATTTATATCAGACACAGTTTCTTTTGCACGAGTCATGTTTGAACTTTTGACCTAATAGTGCTGCTAGGTTTTAACACAATATTGGAGAGGATAGGAAATTGGCTCTCCCTGGAGAAGTAGACCGGGCTTAAAATCCCATCTACTTCCTCGAACCTTTAACCATCAGTTATAAACCGAACTTCTTTGTACTTTTAATAACCAGATGAGCTGGATGATTGAGGGACTGATTCAGGATCTTCACCCCTTTCCAAGTCAGGTTGAGAAAATCAACCTAAAAACTCTAGTTAAGCTCGGAGTACGAAGATCTAGTCCCTCGATCTGGGAAGAGGGTTAATCACGCCCCAACATCGATCCTGTATTGTATCAATGTCCATATCTTCGTCCAGTGTAAAATGTCGGTCTGATTTTGGCAACTAGAGGGGTGAACTGACTCCCCACATAAAACCCCCGAACGGGATATCCTTGATTTAACGGAACTAGGTTGAACAACACACAAGGAACTTGACCATGAGAAACCATTTATTAATCCGACAAGCCCGGATTTTACAGCCCGATGGAGAATTTTTACAGGGTGATGTCCTGATCCAAGAGGGAAAAATCCGCCAGATTGGACCGGATATTCCGGGTTTAGCTGAAAATCCCGACCCTGACGATAATCTGGAGGTGATTGACGCGGTTGGGCTGACTTTGTTGCCTGGGGTAATCGACCCCCAGGTTCATTTCCGGGAACCGGGACTCGAATATAAGGAAGACCTGTTTACAGCCAGTTGCGCTTGTGCTAGGGGAGGGGTGACTTCATTCTTGGAGATGCCCAACACGCGACCCCTGACTACCACCCAGGCGACTTTGGATGATAAATTGGCTCGGGCTGCTCGTTCGTCCTTAGTTAATTATGGCTTTTTTATTGGGGCAACTGCAGAGCATTTACCGGATTTGGTGGAAGCGCATCCCAGCCCAGGGATTAAAATTTTTATGGGGTCGATGAAGGGTCCGTTGTTGGTCGATGATCAGGCGGCATTGGAGGCGATTTTTAGTCAAGGCGATCGCCTGATTGCCGTCCATGCTGAGGACCGCACCCGCATTGAGGAACGCCGTCAACAGTTTAGCGATCGCACTGATCCAGCGGTCCATTCTGAAATCCAGGATAATCAAGCCGCCTTAATCGCCACCAAGCGAGCTTTAAGCCTCTCTAAAAAATATCAACGCCGCCTGCATATTTTGCATCTGTCCACCGGAGATGAAGCCCTCCTGTTGCGCGAAGATAAACCCAGTTGGGTCACCGCTGAAGTCACCCCCCAACATCTGCTTTTGAATACCAGTGCCTACGACACTATTGGCACCCTCGCCCAGATGAATCCTCCCTTGCGATCGCCCCAGGATAACGAAATTCTCTGGCAAGCCCTCCTCGATGGGGTGATTGATTTTATTGCCACGGACCATGCCCCCCATACCCTAGAAGAAAAAGCCCAAGGCTATCCCAACACCCCATCGGGAATGCCCGGAGTGGAAACCTCCCTGCCCCTGATGCTGACTCAAGCTATGCAGGGACGCTGTACCGTCCCCCAAGTGGCCCACTGGATGTCTACTGCCGTTGCCAAAGGCTATGGAATTCCCAACAAAGGGGCGATCGCTCCCGGTTACGATGCTGATTTAGTCCTCGTGGATTTAAACACCTATCGTCCCGTATTACGAGAAGAAGTCGTCAGCAAATGTGGCTGGAATTCGTTCGAGGGCTGGAACCTCACCGGATGGCCCGTGGTAACAATTGTGGGTGGTCAAGTGGTCTATGATCACGGAAAACTCAACACCGACATTCGCGGTAAAGCCTTATCGTTTGGAGGTTAATCCTGCCTAGTTAATCCTGCCCAGAGCTCCGCCGGGGGATTGATCCCCCGCCGGTTGTCGCAACCCACCGGATGTTGCTGTCCCAACTCCCAACCTGGGAAAGTCACTTGATCGCCAATGGCATCAGGGCATTCAAATTAAAGTCTCCAACGGGGATTAATTCGGCGTAACGACCCTGGTCCTGATGAGTTAGGACCAGGCGTAAATAATCATCAGGCTTGTAGGGTAAGCGTTCCGCCCATTCGATCGCCACGAGACCCGGTTCCGTCTCAATCCCTTCCCAGTAACTCTCCAGATTCAGTCCTGAGACTTCGGTGGGGTCCAAACGGTAGAGGTCCAAATGATAAAGGGGGATCCGACCTTCGAGATATTCCACAATTAAGGTAAAGGTGGGACTGACAATGGATTCAGCGATCGCCAAACCGGACCCAATCCCTTGCACCAGAGTGGTTTTACCCGCACCTAAGTCTCCTTCGAGTAAAATGGTGGTCCCTGGAGGGCAGCATTGTCCGAGGGTGAAGCCCAGGGATTTGGTCGCCTCAGCGGAGGGCAACACTAATTTAAATATGGATTGACTCATTGATGAAGGAATAGACGAAAGAGTGAACCAAGAAAAGAACGACGAACTGCGTTAAAACCTTAAAAATTATAACAGAATTGCCGATAAATAGCGATTAATTGGAACGAAGGATTGCCTCGTTAAATACTAAATTGTTGAGCGGGTGAAAAAGTCATTCAGTCTAGGTAATTTTAGTCCAAAAAAGTGGATGAGTTTATAAATGATAACAGGAGCAGATAGAGCAGCGAAAAGGAGTGTGAGGAGAGAGGAATGGTGAGAGAGCAGCGAAGAAGAAAGATGGCGATCGCCCCTAGCGGGCGACAGAGAGGATCCTGGCACGGCTTTTAATATGAACGTGAGCGTACCAGCGGAGCAACACCTGAGCCAAGAGTTGGTGATCGTGACGGACATAACCCGTTTCCCGGTCCTCCTGCATCACATTAGCGAACACCACATTGCGGCCAATTTCAGTAATGGTGGGGCGATCGACATACACCGGATGAGAATTATCTTGGGAATAGCGAATTAACGATTGAGCCGAAGGCATTTGTTGTTGCACCAGAACCGAACTAAACAGCTTTAATCCACAAGCACGATCAATCGCGGTGATATGGTCAGCGACAGTGTAGCCATCAGTTTCCCCGGGCTGGGTCATGATATTGCAGACATAGATTTTAGGAATATTGCGCTTGGCAATTTCTTCGGCAATTTCCGGCACTAATAGATTGGGAATCACGCTGGTATAGAGACTTCCGGGGCCTAAAATAATGAAATCGGCCTCACGAATCGCCTGAATTGCTTTAGGCAGAGGAGGTGGATTAGCGGGAGTGCAGCCGATTTTGACAATTTTGCCATTGGCTTCGGTAATACTCGATTCTCCCTCAATGCGACGACCATCGGCCAACTCCGCCCAGAGATTGACATCGCAGAGGGTTGAGGGGAGGACTTGACCCCGGACCGCCAGAACCTTAGAGCTCGTGGCGATCGCCCGTTCCAAATCCCCACTAATATCGCTCATCGCCGTCAGAAATAGATTCCCAAAACTGTGGCCCGTCAGACCATTTCCCGCCTTAAATCGGTATTGAAACAGTTCCGTTAATAACTTTTCCTCATCAGCCAGGGCCGCTAAACAGTTGCGAATATCTCCTGGTGGCAGCACTCCATTTTCCCGGCGTAGTCGTCCCGAGGACCCGCCATCATCCGCTACGGTGACGATCGCCGTAATGTTGGCACTGTAAGTCTTGAGTCCCCGGAGTAGGGTAGAAAGACCCGTGCCACCCCCAACCACCACAATTTTCGCGCCCCGATTTAACTTCCGGTGATGCAGTAAGACATCAATCAACTCATCCTCGGCACCGGGTCTTAACACTTCCGTAATCGAGCCAACAGTGCGGGTTTGGCCCCAGAGAATAAAGAAAATTCCAAACAGGAGGACAAAGGGACCGCTGATATAGCTGGGAATCACCGTCGCCAGTTGGGTTAGGGTTTTTTCAGTCAACTGAATCGCGAAAAAAATCGGGGTCAGTTTAACCCAAATTGCCAAACCCAGAATGGTTAATAAGACCCCAACCGCACTTAAGAGTAGCCAGCGTTTCACGAATAATCCAGGGGCTAACCATTTAAACCAATGGTTAAATCGCATCCCTCGCCGAAACAGAGGGTCCGGCTTGAGAGCATGGAAAGCTTGTTTGAGTAAACCAATTGACATGATTAATTTTGGGAGTAGGGATTATAAAGAGCATAGAGCCGGAAATTAAACCTTTTTGGTTTTGATTCTAATTGCAAAAGGTCTGTTCCTAACTCAATCGGACAATAGCCTGTCACGGATCAGATGTCATCTCCATAGGCCAAATAAGAGAATATGCTTACCAGGATATCTGGATTGTTCCGGAATGGCGAGAGTCCAGGGCCAGAATCGCCCCTGTTGAAGGCAGCGGGTCCGGATTAGAATCGATGCAGGGTGAGGCTGCGTGGTGCAACAATCCTCCAGGCTGACTTGAAGCTAGAGCTTTCCATCCCTGGGGAGAGTAGCGACGATGGACTTCCAACCAGCCTGGAGGCTGGACTACTATACTTAACCTTTAGTGACCAGTCCGCAGAGCGTTACCGCAGTTGAGCCGATGAGTGAGCCGTTAATTGAATTGAAGGGAGTGTCTAAGTCCTTTGGTCGGAATGTGATTTTAAAGGAAGTGGATTTATGCATTTACCGAAACGAGGCCCTCTCAATCATTGGACCCTCTGGGACTGGAAAATCGACAATCTTGCGGATTATTGCGGGATTGCTGGAGCCTGATGCGGGGGAAGTTTATGTGCAGGGAATTCGCCGCGATCGCTGGATGGATGATTTAGCTGATCCCATTGGCATTGGCATGGTCTTTCAGAATGCGGCCCTATTTGATTCCTTAAACGTAGATGAAAATGTCGGATTTTTCCTCTACG
Organism: Phormidium pseudopriestleyi FRX01; assembly: GCF_017313335.1. GTDB lineage: Bacteria > Cyanobacteriota > Cyanobacteriia > Cyanobacteriales > Laspinemataceae > Laspinema > Laspinema pseudopriestleyi. The sequence continues at coordinate 10,983 of NZ_JAFLQW010000124.1, forward strand.
AACACTCCAAATTATCCCGCAAGCAAATTCGACAACTGGTCACGGATAAGCTAGAAATGGTAGGGTTGCCAGGAATCGGCAATAAATACCCAGCCGAACTGTCTGGAGGGATGCGAAAGCGGGTAAGTTTTGCCCGGGCGATTATGGCGAATCCAGACGACCCCACCGCCAGTCCAGAAGTGTTGCTCTATGATGAGCCGACGGCGGGGTTAGATCCGATCGCCTCTACGGTGATTGAAGATTTAATCCGAGATTTACAGGCGGCCCGAGGCGGCTGTAGCACTTATGTGATGGTCACGCACCAAGATAGCACCATTCGCCGGACCTCTGATCGGATCGTGTTTTTATTTGATGGGAAAGTGCAGTGGCAAGGTGGAATCGAGGTCATTGACACCACGGATAATCCCTTAGTCCGACAATTTTTCAGTGGGAGCATTATCGGACCGATTCAACTAGCCGGTTGAACTCCTGGCGATCGCAAGGCAGCATGGGGTTGCAGTGTGGCACTGGGGGAGAAGTGGCACTGCACAGGTAGGAGTCAAAATCATAACAACAACGTCAAAAGAGCAACTATCGCAGAAGGAGAACCCATGCGTTCGTCACGAAAGCTCAGAGAAGGATCAATTGGTTTATTACTTTTGGCCGGTTTAGGATTATTTGGCGGCATTATTTTATGGCTGCGAGGGGTCGGATTAGGCCGAGAAAGCTATACCTTGGTCGTGTCATTCCCCGACGTTGCTGGAATGCAAGTGGGAGGGGCAGTGCGCTACCGGGGAGTCACCGTGGGCAGGATTGCCAATATTATCCCCGGAACCAATGGAGTGGATGTGGAAGTGGTAGTGGCTCCAGCAAGCCTAGTGATTCCCAATGCTGTCTTGATCGAGGCCAATCAGGGGGGATTAATTGGGGAAACTTGGGTGGATATCAAGCCCCTCCAGGCTTTACCCCCTCAAGTGATTAAAACCACGACTCCCCTGGCCTCGGACTGCAATACGGAGTTGATTTTGTGCAATCGTGAGCGTCTTGAGGGACAGATTGGGGTGAATTTTGACGAACTGGTTCGCGGTTCGATGCGGTTGACGAATTTATTTTCAGATCCGGCATTTTTTGGTAATCTGAATGCCTTGGTGAAAAACTCTACAGTGGCTACGGCTGAAATTACCCAACTCAGCCGCGAAATCAATGTCTTGACCCAATCTGTGGAACGAGAGTTAGGTCTTTTTTCCTCCGCTGCTCTTCAATCGGCTTCGGCCCTAAATGCCGCCGCCGGACAAATTGGCAATACAGCTAATCAGGTGGGGGCAATCTCGACCCAATTGGGGAGGACGGTGAACGAATATGGGGCGATCGCCGGGGATATCCGCACCGCCACCAATCAAAT
>NZ_JAFLQW010000533.1 GCF_017313335.1 Phormidium pseudopriestleyi FRX01
AAAAGGAGATTTCCTCATTTTCCAATAACTTGCGCGATCGGGCAAACCAATATTGAAAATCCTCTAATAACGGTTCTAGTAGGGTTTTGAGTAAATTGGGTTCGGGAAGATTGGGATTGAGCATGATTTCCAAATAATCGGCCCCGGCTTTAATTGCCTCCCCAGGGGTCATAGCGCGTCGTTGATCTCCCGCTTCTGACCAAGTTGGACGAACTCCGGGACAGACTAACAGAAACTCCGAACCACAAACCGATCGCAATTGTGCCGCCTCGTGAGGAGAACAAACCGCCCCAGGCAAGCCACTCTCTTTGGCGAGTAAAGCCATCTGCAAGGCATATTCGGGCAACTCGACAGGAATTTTGAGGTCAAAAGCTAAATCCCGGGAATTGAGGCTGGTTAACAGGGTAATGGCGATAAGTTTAGGCGCTTTCTCTCCAGCCGTTTCTAATAATGCAGTTTGAGCATCTTTGAGCGCCCTGCGTCCACAAGTGGCATGAATGGTCAGCAAATCGACCTGATACTGGGCTGCTGACCGACAGGCCCCGGCCACAGTGTTGGGGATATCGTGAAATTTCAGGTCAAGAAAAATCCGTTTTTGACGAGTTTTGAGTTCAGACAGAATGCTGGGACCGGAACTGACAAATAGTTCTAGTCCAACTTTCCAGAAGGAGACCTCGGGAAGGGCATCCATCAGGGTGAGGGCATCGGTTTGAGTGGGGACATCCAGGGGAACGATAATGCGATCGCAAACAGACATAATTACAGGGGAGAGGGGGACAAAGGTTAGGACTGGACTAGGCGCACGAATTTCTTTTTACCGACTTGTAAAACCTTATGATTGAGGTCAGCGGGGGATGCAAAGGAGAGATTTTCATCAGCAATGCGATCGCCATCCAAACGCACGGCCCCCCCTTTAATCTGGCGACGCGCATCAGAACTACTGGCGCATAACCCACTCAGATTGAGGATATAAAACAGTTTGGCGGGAAATTCCACCCCCGCTAACGAAAATTCGGGGACCGCTTCAGCTTGGGTGGCATCTCCTTGGACCAAGGTTTCCGCTGCAAGTCGGGCCTCCCTTGCCGCCTCTTCCCCATGTTGATGCGCCACCACCGTGGTTGCCAGTAATTTTTGGCGATCGCGGGGGTTTTCCGGTAACTCGTCCAACGCTAAGGGCGTTAACAGTTCAAAATATTCCTCAATCAGGGAGTCGGGAATCTTTTCCAACTTGGAATACATCGATAAGGGGTCTTCTGCTAAACCCACATAATTATTCAGGGATTTAGACATCTTTTGGCTGCCATCGGTCCCCAGCAAAATCGGCATGAGGAGGCCAAACTGAGGGACCTGGCCGAAATAGCGCTGTAAATCCCGTCCCACGGCGATATTAAATTTTTGGTCCGTACCGCCGAGTTCGACATCGGACTGAACTGCGACAGAATCATATCCTTGCATCAGGGGATAGAGAAACTCATGGAGGTAGATGGGGTTGCCTTTCTCGTAGCGATCGGCGAATCCCTCTTTCGCCAACATTTGTCCCACAGTCATCGTGGTTAAGAGTTCCTGAATTTTGGCTAAATTCAGCTTGGACAACCACTCAGAGTTGTAGCGAATTTCTAGGCGTCCGGGGGTATCGAAATCTAAAATAGAACGAACTTGGTCGAGATAGGTTTGGGCATTGCCCTGGACATCTTCTGCGGTGAGTTGGCGACGGACTTCTGATTTGCCGGTGGGGTCGCCAATCTGGGCGGTAAAGTCCCCGATAATTAAAACGGCAGTATGACCTGCGTCTTGAAACGCCCGCATTTTTCGCACGGGAATGCTATGACCCAAATGGATATCGGCACCGGTGGGGTCGATGCCTAACTTAACTCGTAAGGGGCCCTCTGCACGGTGCAGACGGGCAACCAAGGACTCATTGGGGTCCGGGGATTCGGGTTGATTGGGAAAAATTTCGCTGACACCACGGTGCAGCCAAGCTAAACTTTGATTCAAGGGTTTTAATTGAATTGTGCCAGGTTGTACAAATGCGTCAGGGGGTGGGTGACTTACAAGTTTACCTAAAAAATTAGGTAATCCTTGTGCTGCGAGATCGTCAACCGAACTGGGCAAGGGGTTAGGGGGTAAACCACAACCCTGCACCCATCATAAAGAATTTTGGTTCCTTATCTTGGGATGGTTGACGTAATCATGGGTTTAGGCTTTGAAGATTACTATGAATTGCCAAAATCAGTGAGTTAGGGTGGGTTAGACCTGGGAGAACCTGGGAGAAAAACAGTTTAGTCCCGCCCACTGCGTCAAGATGGCGATCGGGCCGTCCGGATGATTGGATTGGGAACTTGTCGATCTAATTTTGGGGAAGCAAGCGGTTGGCGTGGGAGCATCCCAATGAAAGCTGCCCTCACCCTAAATCCCTCTCCCAAAGGGGGAGAGGGACTTTGAATCTGGCTCCCCTGCTCTCTTTTTGGGAGAATGGGGCTGGTGGGGGATGAGGGCAGACTGTCCAAACATTGGATGCAAGCGGTTGGGGTTGCGGCAGGATTATCCTAGGGATGATAAACTGCATCGATGAGATTGCTGCCACCAATTGTTAGGCGATCGCGCTAAAATTGCTCCAAAATGACTTGACCTTACCTGTATACCCAGTTGCCTGGTCCGCCTTTCATCCTATTGAGCTTTGATTAGAGAGGAAGTAAAATCGCCGTGTCTACTAACACGATTAGACAAAATCACCCTGGAGACTCCGCACCAATTTTCAGCTTTTTTCATGGCGTCAGCAAAGTCACCGCAGGAACTCTGCTTGGAATGACCATGTTGCTCAGTTCGGTCGTGGCTGGTGGACTGGTCGGCTTGGCTTTGAGCTTCCGCAACCTTCCTGACGTCCGAGTTCTCCGCACCTATGTTCCCACAGAAACGACGTACATTTACGATATTAATGGGACACTTTTAACACGGATTCATGATGAAGCCAACCGGGAAGTGGTTCCTTTAGATAATATTTCCCCGAACCTAAAACGAGCAGTTCTAGCCATTGAAGATAGCCACTTTTACTTCCACCACGGAATTAACCCCGGCGGGGTAATGCGGGCCTTGGTCGCCAACCTAGAGCAAGGGGAGACCGTCGAAGGTGGCTCGACCCTGACGATGCAGTTGGTTAAAAACCTATTTTTGTCCCCGAATCGCTCCTTTAGCCGGAAAGCTGCTGAGGCGGTTCTGGCGATTCGCATGGAGCAAATTCTCGAAAAAAACGAGATTTTAGAATTCTATCTGAATCAGGTGTATTGGGGGCATAACTTATATGGGATTGAAACGGCTTCCCAAAGCTATTTTAATAAGCCGTCCTCGGAGTTGACCCTGGCAGAGGCTGCGATGCTGGCGGGCATCATCCAGGCCCCGGAAGAATATAGCCCCTTTGTCAACTATCCCCTGGCGAAACAACGGCAGGCGGTGGTCCTGGGCCGAATGCGTGACCTGAAGTGGATTACGACAGAAGAGGAAGCTGAAGCTCGTCAGCAACCGCTATTGGTGGGACGAGTTACCTCCTTCGGTCAAAGTAATCTGCCTTATGTCACCGATGCGGTGATTCAGGAGTTGACTCGGCGTTTTGGTCGGGATGCAGTCCTCAAAGGAGGGATGCGCGTTCAAACCACAATTGATATGAATTTCCAACGGATGGCGGAACAAACGGTCCAGCGTTGGCATGAGCGGCTGTATTATCAGGGATTGTTCTATAGTCGCACCAATGGTCAAGTCGCCCTAGTGGCGGTGGATCCGCGCACTCACTTCGTGAAAGCGATGGTGGGGGGTGTGGATTTCCAAAGTAGCCAATATAACCGAGCGATTCAGGCGCGACGGCAAACGGGTTCGGCGTTTAAGCCGTTTGTTTATTATGCGGCCTTTGCGTCGGGTCGCTACGGCCCAAACTCGATTGTCCAGGATACCCCGGTGAGCTATCGAGACGGGAATGGATATTACTCGCCGCAAAACTACGGTGGCGGTTTTTCGGGGGCGGTTTCGATTCGCAAGGCGTTGGAAGTATCTCTGAATATTCCGGCGATTAAACTCGGCCAAGCGGTCGGTTTAAATAAGGTTATTGAAATTTGCCGTTCCCTAGGGATTACCAGTCCGATGGAACCTGTGATTTCTATGCCGTTAGGGGCGATCGATATGACGCCGATGGAAATGGCTGGGGCTTTTGCCACTTTTGCCAGCAATGGTTGGCATTCGGATCCGACCTTTATTGTCCAAGTGACGGACAGCACGGGGAATACTTTGCTGGACAATACCCCGAAACCGAAATTGGTTCTCGATCCTTGGTCGGTTGCCTCTCTCACGAATGTCCTGCAAGGGGTCATTAGCCAGGGAACGGCAACAAGTGCCAGGATAGGCCGTCCGGCGGCGGGGAAGACGGGAACGACTTCTTCTCAGCGGGATATCTGGTTTGTGGGTTATGTGCCTCAGTTGTCCACTGCCGTATGGGTGGGCAATGATGACAACAGACCTTTGGCTTCTGGAGCCACGGGTGGCGGTTTTGTCGCCCCCATTTGGCGAGATTTCATGCATCAGGCGATGCAAGGGAAGCCGGTGGAAAACTTCCCCTCTCCAGGGCAATTTGACCCCCCATAAGTGGGTAGGGCATGGAGGGGTTGACACTCC
>NZ_JAFLQW010000501.1 GCF_017313335.1 Phormidium pseudopriestleyi FRX01
AATAATATTTTGGCAAAGCCTCCCATTATAAATATAAATTTAACAAAGTCAACCCCCCTTGTCAACCCCATTTCCCTCTTTTTAGAGCAAAATCTGTAAATTTTTGTAAACTCCGTGAAAATCTGTGAAATCTGTGGTTAATTTCACCGACCCCTGACCCCACCGCGAGGAATAATCACATCAGTCGGGTCAAAAGTCGGGCCAATCCCCCGAACTTCAGGGGAAATCGGTGCAAGTCCGGCATCGCTTTCCACTCCGCCGCCAATTGTTCCGCCACCGATCGGGTCACTATTCCCATTGAGGGCATCCCGTAAAAAATTGTCAAATCCGCGCTGTTGAAATCCGCGTCTTTCTTCTTCAGAAAAAGTGGGTTGAATTCGGGTGCGGAGTTTGGGGGGACAAGCGGGAACAGGATTGGGGCCGGGTCTAGCTTCGACTAGACAGGGTTGGGTTTCTTGGGCGATGACCCTGGCGGATGATAGGATGCCCAAAAGGATGGGGAAGAGAGTGAGGGAAATGATTAAATTTGAAATGGATTTAGACATAACTGGAGTCTCCTAAAAGCGAAAAGTTGTGCGAATGGTGCCGATAAAAATATCTTCTTTATTGGCATTATGTTCGGGGTTGGTGATGAACATGATGCCGGGGGTAATGGAAATGCGATCGCTGACTCGCCAGCGATAAAAGGTTTCAAAATGGATGGAGGTATCTGGGTCTTCTCCGAGAAATAAATTGGTGCCATCCACTAATTTAGGGGGTTGACCGACGAGCAAGGCGAGCAAGTCCCCGGGTCTGCCGAAGGGGTCGGAATATCCGAGGGAAAAGAGGTAGGTAGTGGTAGTGGCGGAGGCATCAGAAACGGTGGAGTTGGTGAACATCCAGGCTCCCCAAGTACCAAAGGTGAGATTGGGATGAAAGCGCCATTGCAGGGAACCACCGATCGCATTGATTTGGGCCGGTTCATCCATAAACCCGCCTGTATCTGCCAGAAAGCTGCCGGTAAAGGTATCCAGGCGGCCATCTTTGGCGTAGGCATTCACATAAGTTAAACCCGCGATCGCATTATTGGTCGGTTTGAGTAGTAGTTGTATCCCTGCCGCACTATGATCTGCTCCAGCTATTCCCCCGCCTTCTATCAGACTGCTACTATTGCGCGTGCCATAAGCCGCCTGTAATCGCACGCGATCGCTGAGTAACCAGTCTACCCCGGCACCGGCATCTAGACTACCAATTTTTAAAATTGGACTGGCTTCAGCAAACCGGGAGAGTGCACCGCGACCGGCATCAAAATAGCCGGAATTAGCCGTGAGAACACTACTTAAACTAAAGCCAACAGGTCGTAAAGTAACCACCGCGCGATCGGTCACAGCAAAGCGATATTCTAATTTATCTAAGACCACGCGATCGCCAAATCCACCTTGATAAGATAGCAATGCCATATCCGTATTAAAAGACTCCGGACTGGCAAAACCGCGATCGCTAAAATTGCCCGAAGATAACTCTAGTCGGAGTCTATCTCTCCCGGTAAAAGAAGCCACCACCCCGACACGCGCGAGATAAGAGAACACGAGATTATTATCTCCTTCTCCCGGTGGATCTCCCCCAGTCCCTCCAGTTAGGGCAAAAATTGCTTCTCCCCCGAGCACCGCCGTGGGGGAAAATTGTTGGGACTCTAATTGAGCCGATCGCATCTCTAAATTTTCCACCCGACCTTGTAACGTCGCCAATTCTGCTGCAAATTCCCGTTGCAGTTGTTCCAGGGCCGTTAAATCGTCTCGGGAAATGAGGTCCCCTGCACTGGTAATCTGCTCATTGATCCGTTCCAAGCAGGTATTCAACCCAGCGGCAAATTCATAGCGAGTGATGGCCCGATCGCCCCGAAACGTCCCATCTGGATACCCTTGAATACAACGGTAGCGCTCAATCAGGGATTGGAGAGCTTGAAATGCCCAGTCCGTGGGTTGGACATCCAAGAGTTGCGAGACTGAGGTCGTTTGACTCATGGGGTCCCCATCCAGAAGTCCCTGAGAGAGGGGGAAAAGCGGGTCCGAATCGTCTAGGTTCCCGTTGACAGGAGACGACTGCTCGGATAAGGGGGGATTTGGATAGTCTGGAGTGACAAGAACCGGGCTATTATCCCTCAAGGAGTCAGAAACATCGTCCGGGGAGGGAATCCCGAAATCCCCGGCAAGGGGGAGTTGAAAAGGCCTCGGCAGGGGGGCGCTGATTTGGGCGTTGGGACTTTCTGTTGTAGGTTGAAGCAGTTGCCGGTCCTCTGCCTGAGAGGGTTCTACCCTGAGCATCAAGGCAGGAGAAGCGGTTGCCCTAATGGAGGGCAACATAACGAGAAAGACGACAACACCAGCAATAGCGGTTTTCATGCGAGTCAGATAAAACAAGCCGTGGATAAGGTCTCTGGGATAAAATGCCACATAAAGAGGAGCAATGGGGTAGGGTGTTTCCCATCTCATTCTCTAGGAAGCGGTCCCAAAATGGGGAAATTAAGCGCGTCTCAGTTGCAGGATTCTCCCAGTAAGAGGCTGGAGCAACCCCCAGAGGGGCCATCCCGCAGGAGCGATCGCAAGAAGGTAAAATCTTTATAAATATCTTCAATCGTGTCCGCCTGTTCCATATTGGTCATTCCGTGGGCGATCGCCTCTGGATCGACCGGGGGTTGGGCAAACGAGAGGGCCAGTTGCTCCCGTTGAACGCGATCGATAAAATGTAGGGTTTGGATCCCACAACTATTGTTTTGGCTTAATTCAGGATCCACACAATAGCCGTCTTCCTGAGCGCGTCCCCGTCCGTGAATGCCGACCAACTCGCCATCTTGGGTAAAAACGGGTCCCCCGCTCATCCCCCGGCGAGTCTCGTTGGTATAGAGCAAGCTGTATCCCCCATCATCCGAGGGCGGATTGGCAATGTCCGTAAGATTTCCCTCCCGGAACTCGCGGACTCTCCGGGCGCTGTCGTCTTCAGGATTAGGCCAACCGGAGATATAGATGGGTTCCCCGCGATCGATGTGGTTCGAGTCTCCCATCACCGCAATCGGATAGTCCTGAGTGCTGTTAAAGGTGACGATCGCCAGATCGAGTCCCTCAATGGTCTCACCAAACTCGCCTTGTTCTTCTCCCAGAGGGATAATATTGCTTTGGGTGTCCACATCATCAACCTGATGCACTGTGCCGTCACTGGTCCTGACCCCATAAACCACTTCTCGGGTTCTGACGACGTGGAGGGCGGTTAAGACGGAGTAAGTATTGCCATCCCGGGCGACAATTACCCCGGATCCGGGATTCCATTCTTGGCGGGCTTCGATGTCTCCTTCTTGTAATCCTTGTCCAATAATCACCGTAGTTTGGGAGGCGATCGCATTCACCTGTTCCGGGGCCAACGAGCGACTCGCCACCAGGGGGAGGGCCAGAGTCATCCGCATCGCCAAGGCGATCGCCACTGCTGAGGTTGTGGCCAACAAATAAGTAGGAAATCGACAAAACAATAGCATAAAAATTGCTAATATAGAGTTTTGAATGGAGCGGTTTGATAGGGGAAATTTTAACCCTTCAAGCCAGTATTTTCCTTATAGGTTAAACCCCAGTCCTCAAATTTTAATTGGGGTTAATCCCTTAGTATGATAGAGCTTTTGTGATTGGAGCTGCCTAGAGGGTAGATTACTCCGGTAGCCTTTGATATTTTCTCTCTATTTTCCTGAATAAAAAACCTAGAGAAAGTTTCGCCTCTCTCTAGGTTATTTACGAATTTCCACCTTCAACCCGTGGGCAACCGGCGAGATCGTGCGGTGCAAAGTTTGGCGATCGCCCCGCATTCCGCACGAATCGCGGGCTATCTTGATAAAGCTCATAAGCTTTCCTCACTTCTTTTCTCCTTGGGGTTCAAACAGAATTTCCACTATCCGGTCAAAATTAGCGTAGGCAGGGGGGAAAAATCCTGCAACAAATTCCCCACTACGACTAGATTAGTTAAGCTATCAGTCCCCAGCAATCCAGCCAACAATCTAGCAGGTTCGGCACGGTTATTGCCATTGAAGGCAAACAAAACATTTTGGCGATTACAGCCGACTTCAGTGCCATTCACGGCACAAACCACCATCTGCCCATTGACTCGTCCAACGGTGAGATATAACCCACTCAAGCTGTTACCATTGTTCTGCAACACGGTATTCAGTTGGTTCGACACCTGCTGACAGTTTGCCAGAGATTCATTGGAAATTCTATACCCTTGATTTCTCCAAGAAATCATCGACGCTGAGACAGAACCATCGGTTCGCACCGCTCGAATCGTATAAAAGTTATCCGAGGACTGGCATTCAAAAGACACCACTGAAGTGGGGGATGAAGCCATACTGCTGGGGGATAGGAGCAAACTGCCTGGGGTTGCCAGTAAAAGGGCTACAACCCATCGGCCCATTTTTTTCAGACTCATAATTCGGTTCTCTTTCCTGACTGGACCAATCGACTGAAATCGTGCCATTCCAGCTCGCCAAGCATCGGCGATTTCCAGCAAAATGCTTTGTACAACTTCCGAGGATAGGAGGATTAGAAGAGTTGATTGACTAAGATGTCTAAATCAACGTAGGGTTGTCCTCCCGACTCTTGAATCGCGCTCCCGCTCCCCACAACCCCAGCACTTGCCAGATTTCTTAACATTTGGCTGGGGTTACGACGGTTGGCATGGTTGAGGGTAAACAGCACATTTCTGGTGTTACAACCCGATCGCGTACTGCTAACGGCACAAAGGACCGCCTCACTATTAACTAATCCAGCCGTCATGTACAGTCCCTTTAAACTCTGGTTGTTTTCCTGTAACAAGGTATTGAGCCGGTTTGTGACTTCTGTACAGCGGCGTTCCGGGGTGTATCCTGCACCGCTAAATTCCTCGGTTTTCCAGACGATCATGGGGTCAGACACCTGTCCATTTTGGCGAACCGCTAGGGTGACGAAGAGTTGATCCTCAGAAATCTGACACTGAAAGGAACTCAGGGGTGCTTCAGACTGGGCGACAGATTTTTGGGCGCTGATTAGGGGGACAGAGGTGGCTACAATTCCAGCGATCGCAACTTGTAATATCTGTTTAAGATTCATGGGTTCCTCTCAGGTATAGACTAAATAAAATGACGTTTAAATGCTTCAAAATTATCCTGAATTTCACCCATCAATTTCTCCAGTCTCCCTCAAGCTGAGGTTAACTTTTATGAAGCCCCCTCCAAAAATTTGTCTGCGAGGGAATAATCGCGATCGCCAGAGTGATTGCTCTATCGGCGAGGAAGGGCTTCTAAACCGCTGGATGTAACCAGGTAACTCTGACTCAGGCGGGTTAGGGTTATGCTTCGATGACGCTATGACTCTCCACAGCCCTCCACAAACGGAATATTTAAAAAACCACTCACCCCTAAACACCCCCCTACCTGCTCGAAGACGGAAAACCTGTGTAAGGGTTTCGCTTTCTTAAAGTATGGGATTCAAGAGCAGATCTCGTCATCCCCTATCGAGTATCTACAATCGGAGCAATTCCCATTTAGAGCTTATCTCTAAAGGAGGATGCTATAAAATCATTGATATGATATCAATCCTATTGTTCCCTAGATAACAGGAAAATGTCTGTAAATCTTTAGTAAAGCTACTGCTCTATAGATTACATCTAAAAAAATTATATAACCCGACCCTGCCTGGACCAATAAGACAAGAAGCAGGAAGGATAAAAATTGGGTAAAATTTTATCTGAAGAGGGTAAAAGCTCTAAGGGAATGTTCTTTGAGTCCACATTCCCTTGACCCAGATTAGTCGATTGACATTTCTGATTCGGGTATCCCTAGGAGTCCCGTGAAATTACGGATAAAAATCCTCCATAGCTCATCGGGACCGAGTTAAGACCCCTGTTTTTAAACCGCTGAACCCCTGCCCTAAAGCGTCACATAATGGTTCAATTCATAGGACAAGAAACCGGCCTTTTGGTCCTAATTTTGTCGCGAATGGGTAGAGATTTGGTAAAAAACCCGGCTTTCTAACCTTTAACGAGTTTAAATCATTCGGGTGAGTGCCTTTCATCAAATTGTTCCTACAAATTCTGTGGCTTTTTGGCCCTCCCGAATTTTCCCACAGATTTAGAAGCGCTATATAGAGAATTTAATGCAAAAGCCCATAGCTAGATCGAGCCTTCTCTTTGGAGAAGGGAATAGCTCTAGCTATGGGCGATCGCCCATCGGAAACCCGTTTTATTTGTTCTTTTCACCCAATGCCTAGTATTTTTGTATGATATAGCCAGTCTTGCAGCAGTTTGAAAACTGGATCGGCTCCCCTCTCCCGCTTTGGGAGAGGCCTGTCCTGAGCCCTGAGCCCTGAGCCCTGAGCCCTGAGCCCTGAGCCCTGAGCCCTGAGCCCTGAGCCCTGAGCCAGTCGAAGCCTGTCCTGAGCCCTGAGCCAGTCGAAGCCTGTCCTGAGCCCTGAGCCAGTCGAAGCCTGTCCTGAGCCCTGAGCCAGTCGAAGGGTCGAAGGGGGTCGAAGGGGGTCGAAGGGGGTCGAAGGGTCGAAGGGTCGAAGGGTCGAAGGGTCGAAGGGTCGAAGCCTGTCCTGAGCTTGTCGAAGGGGGTCGAAGGGTCGAAGGG
>NZ_JAFLQW010000560.1 GCF_017313335.1 Phormidium pseudopriestleyi FRX01
AAGAAACGACTGAAGTCGTTACTACGAACTTAAGAAGAAATGACTGAAGTCGTTACTACGAACTTAAGAAGAAATAAGATTGATTATTCATGAATGCGACCGTCTGGCATGATGGCTCCGGTTAATTTAGTGCCAATTAGCTTGACGAAAAGGCGGTCTTTTGTGCCCATTTTAGCGCCGCGTAGGTCAGCGCCGGTTAAATCGGCTCCACTTAAATCGGCTCCGATTAAGTTAACATTTTGTAAGTTGGCATAAGTGAGATTGGCTTGCAATAAATTGGCGCGGAATAAGTTTGCGCCTTGCAAGTTGGCTCCAGATAAATTAATTTTATGTAAAAAGCCATCACTGAGGTCAGCTTGACTGAGGTTAGCATGGCTTAAATTTCTGCCGGATAAGTCTTTTTCTCGCAGGTTTTGACCCCGCAAATCGGCTCCGGTTAGGTCAGGATTGTGCGGTTTGTGCGATCGCCATTGACCCTCAGAATGAGCGTTGGTCCGATCGCTGGAATGGTCCGGATTAGAGTAGGTGTAACCGGCGCTGGATTTGCGGGTTTGATATTCTGATGAGGGCCGATCGCTGGGGTTGGGTTTTCCCGGGTTTGAGCGCAGGCGATCGCGCGCTTCATTAATTTGTTTTAATTTATCTTGGGCTTTGGAAACCAAGCGGGCATTATCTTTGGGAATGCGATCGGGATGCCAAATAAACGCCAAATCTTTATACGCCTGGTTCACTTCTTCTAGTGACGCTCCAGGCTCTAATCCCAGTTCTCGATAGTATTGATCCAGCTCGTTCATGGGCGATCGCTCTAAGCTTTTAAATAGGAAGTGGCGTGATTGGCTCCGAACTTTGAAAAAAATACTCCCTCGGTTCGGGTTAACTATTTCCAGGGTAACACCTGAATGGAAGGTTTAGTCTGTGACTCTCTCCTCTAGCTAGTCCAGACTGCGATCGGGCATCGCTTTGTTGAGCAGCCGGGTTTCGCTCCCGGAGCAGGGGATGCTACACTAGCAAGGGTTTGAGGCTTCAGGACCCCGGCATCCTAACCCGAATCAAGTTAATCCGACCGATTATAGCGTTTCGGTGGACTCATGAGGTCCGGATATAGCGGTTCGGTGGACTCATGAGGTACAGATATTTAAAAGGAGTGCCGCACATCTTTCGCCTGGGTTCAGGCGATCGCATCTTGCTCGCTATCTCTATGTCAGAATGGTTTAGATGCGCTATAACTACAATTTATTGACGCCAAATTATCGGTTCTGATATAACAGGGCCAACGCTGCTGCGGTTTCATTAAAACTTACCCAGCAATTATTCCCGAATGATTCGGCTGCTCTCAACCCCTGATTTAGGTAAAAAAGTCCATGATTGAACAGTCCCGTCAGTTTCCACAAATTGCATTTGCTGCTGATGAGCGATCGGTCCTGTTATCCATTTCTCGGATAGCCAGCATTAGCGTTATTCTGATTGGCTGTATGGTCATCTTGGGATGGATGTTCGATATCCCCACACTCAAAAGTATCCTGCCTGGATTGGTGACGATGAAAGCCAATACTGCAATTGGTTTTATTCTGGGAGGAACTTGCATTAGTGTGTGGCATCGTGGACCCATAGACATCCAGAGCAGGCGGGTTGCGTTAATTTGTGCCATCTTGGTTGTAGGTCTAGGGTTGTTGACATTAATACAGTATGGATTTGGTGTCAATTTAGGTATTGACGAACTGTTTTTTAAAGAGTCTGTGGGTGCTGTTGCTACGGCGACTCCTGGACGGATGGCACCCAATAGCGCCTTGAATTTTCTGTTGTTGGGTTCGGCTTTACTGCTGATTTGTATTCCGAGACCGAACTATTTAGCGGCACAATTTTTGACGATTTTAGGATTTTTAATTGCGTTTTTTGGTTTCTTGGGTTACTTGTATGGCAATGCCTTTTTTTATCGATTAGATAAAGCGTTTACCGCGATGGCATTGCATACAGCGGTAGGATTTATTCTACTGTGCTTGGCGATGATGTTTGCCCGTCTTGATGCGGGAATTATGGCCCCGATCGCCAGTCCCACAGCAGGGGGATTGATGGCGAGACGGCTTTATCCCGCAGCGATTGGTATCCCTCCGTTGTTATGTTGGATCATTTTAATCGGGTGGCGGGGAGAATTATACACGGCGGAAATGGGAATTTCGCTTTTAGGGATATTAAATGTTATGGTTTTTTCCGCGTTGATTTGGTGGAATGCCTGGACTTTGGGACGGATCGATATCCAGCGATTTCAAGCACAAATCGGACTGAAGGAGGCATTTGAATCTTTAGAATACAGGGCGAGGATGCAGAAAACTCTATCTACGGAGTTGGCAACAGCATTTTCTCAAATTAGAACAACTATGAATGAATTGGAAGCCTCTGCAAGTGCGACGGCAGAGCAAGCGAAGGCGGCAGATGCTCAAGCTCATCGATCGCGATCGCTTTCATCCGGGGGAAAGGCGGCGGTGGACCGGACTCAAACTGGGATGCTTACGTTAGAGCAGAAAGTGGGAGCGATCGCTTCGGAGATTACTCGCACTCAGCAGCAGGCGGCTCAAATTGGGGAGATTTCTCGGTTGGTCAGTCATTTAGCCACTCAGACCAATATTCTGGCCTTGAATGCAGCGATCGAAGCGAGTCGTGCAGGGGAGCAGGGGAAGGGATTTGGGGTGGTTGCCAGCGAAATTCGGTCTTTAGCGGACCAAAGTAAGGTACTCGCACAAAAGATTAGTAATTTAATTAATGATATCCAGACGGCAGTCTCCTCTACGGTGATGGTAACGGAAGAGGGCATCGAAACGGTACAAACTGGGGTGGCGATCGTTCAAGAAATGGCTGAGGCATTTGACGGGGTTGCTCAAGCGATCGACAATATTTTTGTTAACAATCAAAATATTGCCCTCACAGCGCAACAGCAAGCGGCAGCGATCGCTCAGGTGGTTAATGTGATGAATGCGATCGACCTCAACCCTCATGAAACCCTCTCCAAACCCCAGGATGCTTGAGGGAGCTAGAGGACTCCCTAACCGGCATAGATCATTCTGTAACGCAACGGTTTTTCTCTGGAGTCGGGCGATTAGTTTCAGAAACTAAATCTCTATCGGTGGGAGTCATATCATAAAATCTCTCTTCCTATTCTATTGGCCCAAATTTTAATTAATTCCTGTATTTCTCTTGATTTCTTAATTTTTATTCTGATTTTCCATCATTCCTGGAATCGAAAATGATGAAACACCGAAGTTGTGTTATTTCTGAATCAGGCAATTGATTGAAACAGGCTATATCGTACTCTAATGGGGATGGATGCTAGATAAAACCCGTCGGTCTTGACTGATAAAGGGAGGCAAAGTAACCCCTGATGAGGATTGATTTTAATCGGAATCAAGTCTGTCAATATACCCTAAATCCTTGTCTAGCAAAGATTTAGGAGAAGGAATGCCGAAAAATCAAAATTTATTTTTGATTTTAGCTGGCTGACTCTGGTAAAATCACTTATAATTAAATATTGATGCCACTCTAAATAATCAGTCTAGGTCTAAGCTTAGGAAATTAAACCCATCTCAAGACAATCCACGAAATGTAAAGCCCAAATAGGGTGAGGTAAATTATGGCAATTAACTTATTGGATGCGGATTTTTATCGCGCTGTTAATCCGGATTTGCGGGGATTAAATAATCAGCAAGCTTTGGACCATTTAGTCAACTTTGGTCTAAATGAAGGACGGGTATTTTCCCCCGTAGTCGATTTAGACTTTTATCGGCGGAATAATCCCGGATTAGCATCTGCCGGGTTGACGACCCGTCGGCAATTTTACGATCATCTTTCTAACTTTGGGGTCCAAGAAAATCGCCCCTTTTCATTAGTTTTCAATCCGGCTGTTTATGCCAATGCTAATTCCGGACTGGCATCGGCAGGGGTGATCGGGAGTGAAGCCCTGTTTAATCATTACCAAAACGCGGGGATTAACGAGGGTCGTACTTCGGCGATCGCCTTTGATACCAACTTTTACCGAACCGTCAACCCTGACTTACAACAAGCGGGATTAAATAACCGACAGTTAGTCGAACACTTTCAATTTATTGGGGTGAATGAAGGACGGACTTCCTCTCCCAACTTTAATGTTCGCTTCTATTTAGCCACTAATCCAGATTTACAGCAAGCATTTGGGTTCAACTTCCGGCAGGCATTTGAACATTATTTATCCAATGGAATACAAGAAGGACGGGTTGCTACTCCCGGAGGGACACCCCTGCCACCGTTACCGCCACCGCCTGTCCCCCCTGTCCCCCCTGTCCCGGCAGGACCAGGGAACACCCCGCAAACGGCTTTAAATGCCGGGGTGCTCACGGGGGTTCAAACCTTTAATCAGTCAATTTCGAGTACCAATCCTAATGACTACTACCGCTTTAGTTTGAGTGGATCAACTGACTTAAATGTGGTGATTAATGGCATGACTCAAGATGCCAACTTAGAACTATTTTTTGATAGCAATAATGATGGACTTGTCAATACCACAGAACGGGTTGGCCTTTCCACGCAACCCGGAACCCTCCAAGATTCCATCACGGGATTTTTCACGGCAGGTAACTATTTTGTGAATGTTTCCCCGGGCGTTCCTGGGGCGGAAACACCATACAATTTGAATTTGATAGCGACCCCAATTACAGGAGATGTAGGGGGAAACAGCGCGAATACATCGACCAATCTGGGGATTTTGTCCGGGACTCGCCGAATCGATGAGTTCGTGGGGGATGCGGACCCACAAGACTATTTCCGATTTGTACTCAATGATGTGAGAAATGTTAATTTATTGCTCACGGGTCTCAATGATGATGCCGACTTAAGACTGTATCAAACGGGGAATAATAATGGGGCGATCGAGCAAGGAAACTTGATTGCTCAATCCATTCAAAGTGGGACAACACCGGAAGCGCTTAGTCGCACCTTAACGCCAGGGGATTACTTAGTTCTGGTCTCTCCTGGGTTCCAGGGGGTGAATACAAATTATAGTCTAACGCTGTCTACATAGGACGCCACGGTTCCCCTATTTCATCCTAAATA
>NZ_JAFLQW010000503.1 GCF_017313335.1 Phormidium pseudopriestleyi FRX01
AGAATTAGCCCTGGCTAATCACAGCAGTGGGTCCCAAGATGAACTGCTGTTGCGGGTAGTTCAAAGTTGCCACAATATCGAACAATTCGTGCGCGATCGGCGTCGGGATGCGGAAATTCTCACCGCGTTTCACAGCACATTCGGGGAAACGGAACAAGCCTTAATTTTCGGACATTTATTACATCCCACTCCCAAGAGTCGTCAAGGGTTTGCTGATGAAGATTTACCGATTTATTCCCCGGAATTAAAAGGGAAATTTTCCTTACATTATTTTCGGCTACATCCCTCAATTGTCTTAGAAGGGTCTGCACTTCCAGAAACCGCGACTCAGTTAATTAAAACTGAACTGATTGCAGATCCGCAAGTATCTGAAGAATTTAAGCAGATGTATTGTCAACCGGATGACTATTCCCTGCTGCCTTTGCATCCCTGGCAAGCGCACTATTTGCACCGTCAACCTGTGGGAAAAACCTTATTTAATCATGGTTTACTGGAAGATTTGGGACCCCAGGGACGGGCATTTTTGCCCACCTCTTCCATTCGGACAGTTTATCACTCTGATGCTGCATTCATGTTTAAACTTTCCCTAAATGTGAAGATTACCAATTCTGTGCGAATGAATCTCTATAAAGAGTTGGAACGGAGTGTGGAAGTCCATCAGATTTTAGCCGGTCCGATTGGGGAAGAATTGCGACAAAATTATCATCAATTTGATATCATTCGGGACCCGGCATTTCTGGCAGTCCAATTCAACGGCGAACCCCTACCGGCTTTTGCCACCATTCTGCGACAAAATCCATTTCAAACTAATCCGGCAACCGATGCCACCTGCATTAGTTCCCTCTGTCAAGATTCAATTTATGGGGATGGTTCTCGTCTAGCAAATCTGATTAGAACCCTAGCCAAACAAGAAAATCGTACTTTATCAGAGGTGAGTTTAGATTGGTTTCATAGCTATTTAGAGATTTCTTTACAACCGATTCTCTGGTTGTACTTTACTCATGGAATCGCAGTGGAAGCGCATCAGCAAAATAGTGTGTTGCAGTTGGCGGATGGATATCCAGAACGGTTTTATTATCGGGACAACCAAGGCTATTATTTCCGGCAGTCTTGTTATGAACATCTCAACAAAATTCTACCGGGAATTGGGGATAAAAGTCAAACCGTCTGTGACGATGCGATCGCCGATGAACGATTGGCGTATTATTTTTTCCAAAACAATCTATTTGGATTGATTAATGGGTTTGGAGTAGCGGGATTGGTGGATGAAACTCTCTTGCTGGCTGAGTTGCGGCAAGTGTTAGAACAGGCAAAAACTATGAATACCAATGGGTCAAATATTTTGGAGAATTTATCTCAGCCCAAGTTACGCTGTAAAGCCAATTTGCTGACGCGATTTCATGATATGGATGAGTTAGTCGGTTCTTTGGCAACTCAGTCGGTTTATGTGGGGTTGAATAATCCATTGGTTGCCGGTTTATAGGCTGATGTAGGGTTTTTAAAAGATTCTGAAAGCCCTCCTCTGTGTCTTGGGGAGGGAACTCAGGATGTCATCCCGCCATTTATAACACAGCAAAGGAATAGAAGAATACTGAGAACATGATGGCATCAACACAGGTAGAAAAAAAGCCAGAGTTTGCTTACCAGAACCATGACTCAACTCTGGATAAAATTATTGCATTTCGCAAGGTTAAGTTAGGGGAAGATTTAACGAAAATTCATCACTGGATGAATCAACCTCATGTAATTCCCTTTTGGAATTTAGGGTTAGAGTTAGATAAAATGCAGGCGCATTTAGAACGGGCGATCGCAGATACCCATCAAACTCTCTATATTGGGTATTTAGATGGGGTTCCCATGAGTTATTGGGAGTCCTATTGGACGAAGGACGATATCCTTGCTAACTGTTATCAACCCCATCCGGAGGACCAGGGGATTCATTTATTAATTGGGGAAACGGATTATTTGGGAAAAGGGTATGCGTTACCTTTGTTGAAGGCAATGACGGCGTTTCAATTGCAGCATTTGCCGACTCAAAAAATTGTCGCAGAACCGGATATCCGCAATCAAAAAATGATTCATGTTTTTGAAGGTTGCGGGTTTGAATTTCAGCGGAAAATTACGTTACCCGATAAACAAGCGGCTTTGATGTTTTGCAGTCGCGATCGCTTTATGGAAAGGTGGGAATCATGATAGAACCCCTGTACGATATAATCGGCGTGGGAATTGGACCCTTTAACTTAGGATTAGCGGCCCTTTTAGCCCCCACGGGAGTTAAATCTCTGTTTCTGGAACAAAAACCAAAGTTTCAATGGCATTCGGGATTACTCATCGAAGGCTGTACGATTCAAGTGCCATTTTTGGCGGATTTGGTGACGATGGCAGACCCCACCAGTCCCTATAGTTTTCTCAACTATCTCCAGGCACATTCTCGTCTGTATCATTTCTATTTGTACGAAAATTTTCACATTCCCCGTCAGGAATATAACCACTATTGTCAGTGGGTGGCACAAAAGTTAGACTGTTGTCAATTTGGACAGCGAGTGGAAGGGATTACCTGGGAAAATACGGGGACTGAGAGTTCTTATCAGGTGCAAGTAAGGCAGGTTGAAACCGGGGCTGTTTTAACGTATAATGCGCGGCATTTAGTCTTAGGAGTGGGAAGTATTCCCCAAGTTCCTCCCTGTTTTAGAACGGTTCATTCTGAGAAAGTTTTTCATTCTGCCGAGTTTCTGCACAAGCGCGATCGCTGTCGGGAATCTACATCAATTACTGTAATTGGTTCGGGACAAAGTGCGGGGGAAGTATTTTATGAACTGTTGCAGGAACAGTCTAGTTATGGCTATCACCTGGAATGGTACACGCGATCGCCGGGATTCTTCCCGATGGAATATTCCAAGCTGGGGTTAGAGCATTTTTCCCCAGATTATACGACTTATTTCTACTCCTTACCTCCGCAAAAACGGGATGGGATTCTGTCTCAGCAAAACTTGCTTTATAAAGGCATTAGTGCTAAAACGATTGCCGATATTTACGACTTGCTGTATGAACGTTCGGTTTGTGGCAATCAACCGGATATTAAGTTACTCTCCCTCGTGGAAGTGAAGGAAGTCGAATCCGTAGGCGATCGCTTTATTTTGGGATACCGACATCGGCAACAAGAAACTCGTTTTACCCATGAAACCGACTGCATTATTCTCGCGACGGGGTATGATCATGCGATTCCCAACTGTATTGAAGGGATTAGGGATTTGATTGCCTGGGATGACAAGAATCGCTATGGGGTAAAACTGGATTACCGACTGGCATTAACGCAAGATATCCCCAATCAAATTTTTGTGCAAAATGGCGAATTGCACAGTCATGGCGTGGGTGCACCGGATTTAGGATTAGGGGCTTATCGCAACTCGGTGATTATTAATACCCTGCTGGGTGAAAGTGTTTATCGAGTCAATCGCCGCAATGTCTTTCAGCAGTTCGGTGTCACCTGATGAAATCTGAGAAATCACTGCGATTTGGCGCACTCTTTTTATGTGTATTCCTCGCGATTTTTTCGGAGGTTTTACTCTCGCCATTCTATCCCCAATTTTTCAGTAAAGTGTTTGGAATGGAGGATTTAGCCTATACCGGCTTTTACATTTTTGTTTGTCGGTTAACCGTGGTTATCTGTGCGCCCGCATGGGGATTTTTAGCCCGCTTTTGGGAGGTTAAATATCTGCTTTATGCGGGTCAAGCTGGGGCAGCGGTGATGACAGCATTAATGGCAACCAGTACCAGTGCAAATCAGTTTCTTGCCTATACGATTTGTTTGCTGCTGTTCAAAAGTTCTTACCTGTTAGTCTATCCTTTAATCATTCAATTAGCAGGGAAAGAACGGCAATCCGCCATAGCTGGAACCTATCAAGCAGTATTTCATGGGGCCATTGTTGCTGGGACGATCGCCGGGGCTTGGATGGTAAATTTAGAGGCACCTTTGCGGCTATTTTATGGGGTCGCCGCAGCGGATTTATTCCAATTTTGTCTCTGTTTATTCATCCTGAAAAATGTATCCACTCAACAGCCGGAAAAATCGCCAGCAGAGACGACAGACGCAGTTGGCAATCAATGGGAATTTATTCTCGCCCTTGGCTTAGTGATTTTAACCTTTCAACTTGCCAATAATTTAGTGCGTCCCTTTTTTACCACTTATGTCACCCAATCCGATAAATTTAATGTGGATTTGGTAGCGAGTAGCTATCTGTTTATGATTCCCAGCGTGATGGCGATCGCCGCTTTACCTTACATCCGCAAATTCTGTCAATCTGACCGTCTGAGTTCTATTTACTTGATAGGAATTGGCTTATTAGCCGTGACTCTTTTCCTCCAAGGATGGACAAAATCTCTGGGAATTGTTGTGCTTGCCCGAATCGTTTATGGCTTTTGTTTAGCCGTGACTCAGGCAACTTTAGAACTGAGATTATTTGGCAGTAGTAGCAGCGATCGCCTGCATTTTAACTACAGTCTTGCCATGTCCTTTGCCAACTTAGGTCATTTGGCTGCGCCCTTGCTGGCATCTTGGGCAGTGAGTACCTCTAATTTAGCCGCCCCCCTCTGGGTTGCAGCGGCAATTTGTCTAGCAAATTTAGCCTTTGCAAAATTGACTATTTTCGGCGGATTCCCTCACCCAATCCGGGTGGAAATCCAGGAACAAGTCCCGCCTGCGCGGGCTAAGAGATAACAGTTCAATGATACATTTTAAGGAAGTAAAACCAATGGAAAATTTAACAATTCTCAACCAAGCCTTACAACCCCAACGCTGGCAAAAAGTTAGCGCCAAGCTACTGGCAAAAATGCTGTCAGAGTTCATGTATGAGGAGATTATCCAACCGGAACTCATCGAACAAACTAGCGAGTCTGAAGCCCGATATAAACTGTCTATGCCCGAAGGGATTGCCTATCAGTTTGAAGCTAAACAAAGGTTATTTGATAGCTATCGGGTCAAACTTGAATCCATTCAAAGATGGAATGGGACCGCATGGGAAGTCACAAAAAATCCCTTTCAATTCGTTATCGATGCTCATACTGCTGTTGGAATGACGGCGCAAACTGCTGGACATTTGATTAAAGAATTCAGCAATACCTTACTGGCAGATGCTCATCTGGATGCCCGGAAAGAAGCTCAACAAATCGACTTGCTGGGGTTGGATTATGCCCAATTAGAAGGGGAAATGGAAGGGCATCCTTGGATTACGTTTAATAAGGGACGCATCGGGTTTGGTTATGATGATTATCTCGCCCATGCCCCAGAAAGCAAGCAATCAATCCATCTGACTTGGATTGCGGTATTGAAAGAACGCGCACAATTTAATGCGATAGAAACCCTGGATTATCAAACTCTGATTCAAGAGGAATTAGGACAAACAACGATTTCAGAATTTCAAGACATTCTGAAGGTTCATTCAGTAAATCCCGATGATTACTTCTTCATGCCAGTTCATGATTGGCAGTGGAATAATATCGTGGTATCCCTGTATGCGGAAGAAATTGCCACCGGGGGAATTATCTTTCTGGGCAAAAGCCCTGACTGCTATTTACCTCAACAGTCAATTCGCACTTTTGTCAATATCAGCAATTCCGAAAAACGGCACGTTAAATTACCCCTGAGTATTTTCAATACCTTAGTCTATCGGGGACTGCCAGGAGAACGAACGGCTATTGCCCCCAAAGTCACAGAATTGGTCAAATCTATCTGCGATCGCGACTCTTTTCTATCAAAAGAATGCCGGATGATTCTCCCGGGAGAAGTTGCCAGTATCAACTACGATCGCTGTTACTATACCGAACTTCAGGGCGCACCTTATCAGTACAAAGAAATGCTGGGCTGTCTGTGGCGGGAAAGTGTGCTTGCCTATTGCGAACCGGAAGAAAAACCAATTACCTTAGCCGCATTGGTTCATATCGATGGCAATGGCAAACCCTTTATTTCCCAACTGATTGCAAAATCAGGATTGACGGTGTCAGCATGGCTGGAACGCCTATTTAATGTCATTTTACCCCCGCTATTACATTATCTATATCGGTATGGGGTGGTCTTTTCTCCTCATGGAGAAAACACTATTTTGGTCCTCAAAAATCATCTGCCGCATCGCTTGGCAATGAAAGATTTTGTAGATGATGTCAACATCAGTCGGCATCCCTTACCCGAATTAGATATCATTTCCCCAGAATTACGGACAGTCTTACTCACCGAATCCCCGGAAGGACTTTGCCAGTTTATTTTTGCCGGATTGTTCATTTGCCATCATCGGTATTTATCCGATATTGTGGAAACTTATCATAACTATCCGGAACGGACTTTTTGGAAACAAGTGCGTCAAACCATTTTGAACTATCAACATCGCTTCCCGGAATTACAAGAACGATTTGAATTGTTTAATCTGCTTGCCCCGAAGTTTACCAAACTGTGCTTAAATCGTAATCGGTTAATTACTTATGGATATGCCGACGATGGCGATCGCCCTCATGCTTCTGCTTTCGGAACCGTCACCAATGCCTTATATGAAGTAGCGGAGGACCCGGTAAAAATAGGTTTTTAAAAAAAACTCAACCCTCTCCTGCGCTGGGTTTCAGCCAATTAGTCCGTTAAGGCGGGCTAATTCTAAACCGGGAGTTTAAGTGTAAATCAGGGAAAAATGATACAAATCCAGAGTACAATTAGCCTCATCGTTGACAAGGTAAGGAGGAATCATTGTGGTTGCTATAAATGCCCGTAACCTGAACATTAGTTATGGCGATCGCCCAATTGTTCCCAATCTTTCCCTCTCCCTGGAAACGGGAAAGGTGACGGCTTTAATTGGACCCAATGGATCGGGAAAAAGCACCGTATTACGCACCCTAGCGCGACTCTTAAAGCCCAAGCAGGGTGCAATTTATCTGCATGGGCGAGATATTGCGACGATGCCGACTCGGGTAATTGCCCGTCAGTTGGCGATGCTACCGCAGTCCCCAGATATCCCGGCTGGAATTACAGTGTGGGAGGCGATCGGATATGGGCGATATCCCCATCGATCGCTGTTGCGAGGACTCTCTCACAACGATCAGGCGGCGATGGATTGGGCGTTAGGTGTCACTGGACTCACTTCATTACGCGATCGCCTGATGGATACCCTCTCGGGCGGCGAACGTCAACGGGCTTGGATTGCAATGGCGTTAGCCCAAGAAACCCAGGTTTTACTATTAGATGAACCGACGACTTTTTTAGATATTCGTCATCAAATTGATATTTTAGCATTAGTTAGAAGACTCAACCGGGAACGGAAAATAACCGTCGGTTGGGTGTTACATGATTTGAATCAAGCCGCTGCCTATAGCGATCGCATTCTGATGTTGCGTTCCGGTGAAGTAATTGCCAGTGGTCCTCCAGCAGAGGTGATGACGCCGGAGAATATTTTAGCCGGATTTGGAGTAGAAATGATGGTGATTCCCCATCCGGTAACCGGAACTCCGACTTGCTTTCCGTCGGAGTTAGGAATTTTAGAAGCAATTAAGGGGGTCGGATGAAGCGTCAAACTTGTACTAAAATTAGTCTATTTTCAGCGACAAGTTACCTGGGTAAATTATTTCGATTTATTCTTTATTTTGCCGCGAGTTTGGCGGTGGTTGCCTGTACCAATGGCATCTCCTCTCAAACCGAAGTGAATTCTTCCCTAGAATTTGCAGAAACCCCCACGCGAATTGTTGCATTGGAATGGGTTTATGTGGAAGATTTGTTAGCATTGGGAATTCAGCCGGTGGGTGTAGCAGATATCGCCGGTTATCACCAATTTGTGCAAATTGAACCCCAACTGGCTGATCCGGTTATGGATGTGGGAACGCGGCAGGAACCGAGTTTAGAAGCGATCGCCCAATTGGAACCGGATCTGATTATTGGGGTGAATTTGCGCCATGAGGCGATCGCCTCTACCCTCTCGGCGATCGCGCCTACTTTATTATTTGACCCCTATCCCGCCCCCGAAACCGGGATTCGTCAATTGGATGAAATGGAACAAACCTTTCTTAAGATTGCTGAAGTGGTGAATGCCAAAGCCAAAGGCGAGGCAGTCTTACAGCAAATGCGCTCAAAATTTGAGGATGCCGCCCAACAGTTAAAGGGGAAACAACTCGCCCAAACTCCCTTTATTCTCGGTCAATTCGTCAGCGGTGCACCGCAAATTCGTTTATTTAATAATAACGCAATGGCGGTACAAATTCTGCAACAATTGGGCTTAACGAATGCTTGGCAAGGCGCAGTAGATCCATTTGGGTTTAACACCGCCTGGATTGAGTCGCTACCCCCGGTAGAAAATGCCAACTTTTTCTATAGTGCCCAAGAAAACAATCCCTATTTCAAGCAGTTAAAACAAAATCTCATTTGGAAAAATCTGGCATTTGTCAAAGAGAGTCGCTTGTACTCCATTGGTAGCGAGACTTGGATATTTGGGGGTCCGCTTTCGGCGGAGGTATTTGTGGACAAGGTAGTGCAGGCATTGATGGCAAATAGAGAAGATTTACCCAATTAATTGAGGACAGAGTAATACCCTGTCCCAACGGAAGAACAAATATAAAAAATAGAATGGTGTTTAAGATTTTTGGATCTAAATTATCTCCCCTTGCTTCTCGACAATTAACTTCCGCAGCGATGATTTTGCTGGGGGGATTGTTGCTGCTGGTGATGTTGCTGTTCATTCATATAATTCAGGGACAAACTGATATTAATATTGGGACAACCCTCAACGCTATTGTTGCCCCGGATGAGAATCTTGCCGCCCATAATATTGTGCGACTGATGCGCTTGCCTCGGGCGGCGATCGCAGTGATCACCGGGGCCGCTTGGGGAATCGCCGGGGCATTGCTACAAACTGTTACACGCAATCCCCTCGCTTCATCCTCCACTCTGGGAATTAATGCTGGCGCTTATTTTGCGGTAGCAGCGACAGGAATTTTTGCCCCAGACTGGTTCGCCCGATCGCCGGTTTTAGTGGCACTCACCGGGGGATTGCTGGCGGCGGGATTAACCTACGCCATTGCTGCCGGGGTCCAGGTTTCTCCCATTCGTCTCACCCTCTCCGGTGTTGCCGTTTCCCTCGCCTTGGCTTCGTTTACGGCACTCTTGCAAGTCTTTTATGAAAATCAAACCACGGGATTATTCTTTTGGGGGGCCGGTTCGTTACTACAAACAGACTGGAGTAATAGCGCTTACGCCTTTCCCCGAGTCGCGATCTCTGCTGGGTTAGCCCTCTTGATGTCCCAATCTCTCGATGTGCTACTCCTCGGCGATGACATGGCGCGATCGCTGGGACAACGGGTGCAACTAACGCGCTTATCGGGGACTGCGATCGCCGTTTTCCTGGCGGCAGTTGCCGTGAGTGTGGTAGGACCCATCGGGTTTATCGGATTAGTCGCCCCTCATTTAGTGCGATTGATGGGATGTCGCCCTCACGCCCTCTTACTGCCCGGTTCAGCAATTTGGGGCGCGGTGGTCCTCGTCGCTGCGGATATTTTCGCCCAAAGTGTGAAAACCAATTTAAGCGAAATTCCCGTCGGGACTGTCATCCCCCTTGTCGGTGCACCGTTTTTAATTGGATTAGTCCGGAAAACTGCCAATCTCGATGGCAGCAAAGGGAGAACGGTCCTCGCTTCCAGTCATCGCCCTTCCCGTCGCTTCTCTTATCCTTTGTTACTGGGAACTGCAATTGTCGCCCTGGCAGTCGCCTTGCTTGCTGGATTGGTATGGGGTGGAATTACCTTGAACCCTTCCCAAATCCTCGACACCTTCCTCGGTGGCGGAACCGCACTCTCACAAAAAGTTATATTTAATTTACGCTTACCTCGTCTACTGGTGGCAATCTTTGCCGGGGCATCCCTGGCGGTGAGTGGGTTGCTGTTGCAAGGGGTTGTGAGAAATGCGATCGCCGGTCCTGAAATCGTCGGTATTACCTCCGGGGCGGGATTAGGGGCGATGTGCGTCCTCGTTTTAATGCCCAATCCCCCCGTAGAAGCGGTGGCGATCGCAGCATTTGTCGGTGCCTTTGTTGCCTTTGCTGCCGTCTGTCTCCTGGCATGGCGCGATGGACTCTCTCCCGCTAGTTTAGCCCTCGTCGGAATTGCCGTTTCTGCCTTTTGTAGTTCCGGAATCAACCTGTTAGTTGTCATGGCAAAACTGCGTGTCGCCCAAGCGCTAGTCTGGCTGTCTGGGAGCACTTATGCCCGGGAATGGGTGGATTTGTGGCGTTTAATTGCATGGCCCTTGGTTCTGCTACCCATCGCTTGGATTTTCTCACGTTGGCTGGATTTAATGGCCCTCGGGGATGATGTACCCCGATTGGTAGGAATTCCCCTGCAAAAAGCCCGAGGGATTTTATTGACGATCGCCGTTGCCTTAGCTGCCGCAGCAGTTTCCACCGTGGGAACCATTAGTTTTGTGGGATTAATTGCCCCCCATGCCGCCCGGATTTTGGTTGGCACAAATCATCGGAAATTAGTGCCATTTGCCGCAATTTTAGGCGCGCTTTTAGTCGCCATTTCTGATACCATTGGCCGAGTAGTATTAGCCCCGAAAGAGATTCCTGCTGGGTTAGTGGTGGCGGCGATCGGTACCCCTTATTTCCTGTGGTTGCTGTGGCAAACCCGAGGCAAAATGGCTTAAACTCACTCATCTTGTCTCTGAATCCAGCTATTTCCCGGAGTCTATCTCCTTTTTGATAAATTTTCTTAGAACAAAATACCCCTATTGCCAGTAACTTTCCCGTATTTAGGGAAAATTTTACCTCAACTTGGGGACTGTCCTGCCTTGGTAATTGAAGGCTAAAAACCTTGAATCTCTTGCCTGTAAATAATTTCAAGCCCTGAAACCGATGGTCAAAACCCTGACTTGACAAATTATCCCCCTTAGTTTATGGATCTCAGATCCGTTGAACCCGGATGCTTTTCATCTCAACTGGCTGTAATAGTGCTAATATTTTTAAAACTCTATTGCAAATACCTTGCAATAGTGCTAAAAACTTTAAAGGGTGTTACTCCGGCATTTTTTGGGTGTTGGAGAAACAGGACAGAGCGATCGCGCCCCTGTTGTCCCCACCTTTGTTCTGAGGAGATCTAGCAGGCATGACTTTTTCTACCGTTTCTGCGGCACAGCGAGAACAACAAGAGGAGCAAATCAAGACCCTGATTGGATGGACCCTGATGGGTTCAGTCGTGGTGCATTTGGTTTTGTTGCCTTTGATGGCGAACTTGATGGTGACGCGATCGCCCGAAGTGATCGAGGAACCCATTGAATTTATCGTTCTTGATGAACCGGAACCCGAACCGGAACCGGAAGAGGACCCGCCACCCACAGAACCGGAAGCATTAGCAATCCCCGAACCCGAACCGGAACCCGAACCGGAACCCGAAACTCTTCCCGAACCCGAAATGGTCGAACCAGAACCCCTGCCAGAACCAGTCCCCGAACCCGAACCTTTCCTGCAAGAGCAACCGGCCCCAGTCCCCGAACCCTTCATGGCGGAACCGACCCCGGAACCTGCACCGAGTCCCGCCCCCATAACACCCCAGCAAGCACCTTCTCTGTCCGCACCAGCGCCCCTGGATCCGGTGGAAAGTCCGCCGATCGCCCAGGAACCGGAGACCCAAAATTTAGAACCCCTACCCCAGTTAAATCCGGTGGACAGACTGCTAGATCCCCCGGCAGTGAGTTCGGTCCCGCAAACGCCGGGTCCCGAATCCGACTGGATGAACGACTTTAACTCAGCGAATCAACCGATCGCCTTAGAGGACCAAGAGGTTGCCTCGTCGAATCCCTTTGCGGAGAATACCCGTTCCCTAAATGAACCGTTGAATGAACTGCAACCCATCGAACCCCCAGTTACCGGGAGTTTACCCGAAATCCCAGGGGAGGAGTTGCTGACCGAATTTCCCGACTCAGACGCAACCCCTGCCCTAGACGAACTCAACCCCAACGGGCGATCGCCTTGGGATGACAACAGCAACGACACCCCCGAGGAACCCTTCAACCCGAATATCCAACCCCTACCCGACAATACCGGCAGTCCCGTCCTCAACCCCAGACCCGACAATACCGGCAATCCCGACTTGTTCTCACAACTGGAACCGAACAATCCTGCACCGAGAATTGAGGACAATCAGAACAGCGCACCTTCAAATTGGAATAATAACAGTGATTCGGGACTCAATGAACCTTTCAACCCCAATGCCAATAGTGCGCCACCGCGCGTTGCTGAATCGCCAGTGTTCAACCCGAACCCCGGAAGTGGTGAGACTTCTTCTTCTGACTTTTTTAATGATTTAGAAACCGCTACAAACCCCAACTCTAGCGGGACAAATCCCTCCTCAACTTCCCCCTCCACCTGGACAGGAAACAGTGATAATGGTACGGCATCCGAACCCTTTGGCGGCAACATTGGGCCGATGGATCCGGGCAGTAATTCCGAAACTCCTGCCGGTTCGCCGAACGGGTCCGAAAACGGGTCCGGATCCGTAGAATGCCGTCGCTGCGGGAAACCCAGCTATCCTAGAATTGCGCGAGACTCCGGATGGGAAGGGGTTGTCTTACTGAGTGTGGATATCGACCCCTCCGGGAATGTCACGAATGTGCGTTTAGAACAATCGAGTGGACATTCGGCCTTGGATGACTCGGCAATGGAGAAAATTTGGAGTTGGAAATTTGAGCAGTCAGACAATGGTCGGCAGAATCAGCTTGTGAGAATTCCATTCCGCTTAGAGGATTCATAACTCGATGAGGTGCGGTGGGTGATCCATCTGAGTTCACCGCCACCCAAAACCCAAACCCCCTAACTTAATGTTGTTTACCCTGAATTTATCTATGCTTCGTTCTATCCATTCATTCGGAATTCCCCTATCGATCGCCCTTACCTTGACTCTCCCCTGGCCTGCGATCGCCGGTGTGGTCACCTTACCCGATGGCGGTCGTTGTGAGGGAGAACTGCAAGAGGGCAAACTCAGCGGTCCAGGAGTCTGCACCTATGCCAATGGCGATCGCTATGAAGGAGACTTTAAAGAGGGCCAACCTCATGGTAGAGGCGTTTATACCTTTGCCGATAATAGTCGATATGAAGGCGAATTTAGCAATGGTCAATTTAATGGAACGGGAGTCCGCGAATTTGCCAATGGCAACCGCTATGAAGGTGCATTCAAAGATGGCAAATTTCACGGCAACGGGTCCTATACTTCGGGGAATGGCATCCGATTCGAGGGAGAATTTGTAGAAGGGTCTCCTGCCGGTAGCGGCACTTTTGTATTTCCCAATGGCAACCGCTGCACCGGAACCGTCGCCGATGGTAAACTCAACGGTCAAGGGTCTTGTGAATATGCCAATGGCAATCGTTATCAAGGGGAATTGGTGAATAGTCAACCCCAAGGTCAGGGAATTTATACTTTTGCCGATGGCGGACAGTACGAGGGCGAATTTACCGAAGGCCAATTAAACGGTCAAGGAGTGCGAGAATATAGCAATGGCGATCGCTATGAAGGACAGTTTGCCAATGGTAAACCCGAGGGCCGGGGAATTTTTGTCTTTGCCGATAACAGTCGCTATGAGGGGGAATTTAGGGACGGTCAATTTAATGGGGAGGGAGTACGGGAATTTACCAATGGCAACCGTTATCAAGGACCGTTTGTGAATGGCAAACCCCAAGGACGCGGAACCCTGACTTTTGAAAATGGTAATCAGTATGAAGGGGAATTTGTCGAGGGTAAATTTAGTGGAGAAGGGGTGTTTACCTTTGCCAACGGGAACCGTTATGCTGGCACGTTTCGCGATGGTCAGTTTAGCGGACAAGGCATCTATAGTTTTGTCAATGGCGATCGCTGTGAAGGCGAATTTTCCGAGGGGAAATTTCAGGGAACCGGAAGCTGTACCTACGCCAACGGCGATCGCTACGAAGGTCAATTTTCCGAAGGTGAAAAACACGGAACCGGCATCTATATTTATGCCGACGGTACCCGCATCGAGGGCAGTTGGCAAAACGGGGAACTGAAAAATTAGAGGGTTGTTACCTGACGGGGTTAGAAACCGGGTTTTTGGACTAACAAATGGGTTGATGGCCGGGATTGACAGCATGAATGTCTTCAGTCCCAGATTCGGGCCACGATCGCCGATAGGATGCCTCTTCTGGTTTACCCCATCCCAATTGGAGAAGGATTTCCAGGAAGTCGGATTTTTCCCATTTAAACAGGGTCGCCCATTCGGTTTTGAGG
>NZ_JAFLQW010000432.1 GCF_017313335.1 Phormidium pseudopriestleyi FRX01
GCAAACCCATCGTACCCATACCGTGCCTGTCCCGGTCTCGGCGCACCCCAATCACAATAGTCTGGAGTCAGCTTTCGCACAAACAAATCTAACACCCGACTACTACTGCTCAAATAGGGTGCAAACAACAAACAACCGGCAATATCCTGACTACGTTCTAAGGCCAACCAGGCCGCCACGGTCCCGCCGCCGGATAACCCCCCGATGTAGACATCTTCCCCCAACTCTTGAGCGCGATCGAGCCATTCCTGGGCAAAATCTTGATACACTGCTGCCGTAGTCGGTAATGGAGGTGGATTTTGCCGACTCCAGTTCCCCCCATGACCATGACCGGGCATTAAGGGGACTAAAACATTGTAACCCGCCTTAAAAAATGCCTCTCCCATCGGCACAAACTGCCAGGGTGCAGCGGTAAACCCGTGAAAGAACAGCAGCACTTTTTTGGTCCGGCGAGGATGGAGAAAAAAGCGCGATCGGCAGTGTTCATTCAGCAGAGGCAGGTCATCTTCACGGCTTTTGGCATTACAAACAAAGTCGGCGATCGAACCACAGTAATTCAACATTTAAACACCCGGTACAGTCAGAAGGATCAAGGATATATAGCTAGTTCATCCTTCTGACTCGGCAATCCTGATATAATGAAAAAGCACTGGTGAAATTTACCGCTGGTATCCCGAAGCCACAATCATCGAACCAATCCCCGTATCGGTTAAAATTTCCAGCAACAGGGAGTGATTGATCCGACCATCAATAATGTGAGCCGCCTTGACCCCTTGGGCCAAACTCCTTACACAACAGGTCACCTTGGGAATCATCCCCCCGGAAACCACCCCGTTTTTCATCAGTTCCCGCGCTTGTTGAATATCCAGTTGCGGCAGCAGGGTAGAAGGGTCCTTGGGATCCTGTAAAATTCCTGCCGTGTCCGTCATTAAGATTAATTTTTCCGCACCCAAAGCCGCAGCCAGTTCTCCGGCGATCGTATCGGCATTAATATTATACGATTGACCCTCCTCATCCGCTGCCACACTGGAGACCACGGGAATATAGCCAGATTTGACTAAGGCTTCTAAAATTTTGGGATTCACAGAACTCACTTCCCCAACAAAGCCAATTCCTTCATCCCCTTGAGGACGTGCGGTGATTAAATTCCCATCTTTACCGCACAATCCGACCGCTAAACCCCCCGCTTGATTAATCAGGGCGACAATTTCCTTGTTGACCCGGCCTACTAACACCATTTCCACCACATCCATTGTCGGCGCATCGGTGACCCGCAGACCATTTTTAAATTGGGGCTCGATGCCAAGTTTGTCCAACCAGCTATTAATTTCCGGACCGCCACCGTGGACCAACACAGGCCGGACCCCGACACAGGCCAGGAAGACCAAATCCCGCATTACTTGGTCCTTGAGGGTGCTGTCTTTCATGGCTGCACCGCCATATTTAACCACAATCGTGCGGCCAGCGAATTGCTGGATATAGGGGAGGGCTTCACTCAGCACCTTCACCCGCATTGCTTCAGTTTCTTGTTGGCTGAGTTCTTTTTCGGTCACCATAGGTATTCCCTGAAAATAGGTCACTCCTAGCTTATGGCAATTTTTCAACCCTGAGAATCATCATAAAAATTTGGGTTGAGGGGAATCTATCGATTTGCTGCGGGAAAGGGAGGATTTAGTTCTGATTAACACGGTGTTTGAGGATTTTGGAAATTTCGCTTAAAACTCCCGTAGCGATTTGTTCTGGGGTATCTTCAGGACTGACTATAACGCGCACATCGGCCTGGGAGTAGAGGGATTGGCGTTGGTCAAGGAGCGATCGCAGTTTAGCCATTGGGTCAGGGTCTCTTAACAATGGCCGGGTGGTATCCCCGGACAACCGCTGATAAAGTTGCTCCACAGGAACATCTAACCACACCACGACCCCATGTTGCAGATAACTCCAGTTTTGCCGGTTCAGGATAATCCCTCCCCCCGTGGCGACAACCAGACGGGTATAGGCGCACAATTCGCTTAACACCTTCGTTTCGAGTTCCCGAAATGCCGCCTCTCCACTTTCGGCAAAAATCTCCGGGATAGACTGACCCGCCACCTGTTCAATCAGGCGATCGGTGTCAAAATAACGATACTCCAATTGGGGGGCCAGAATTTGGGCAATGGTGGTTTTTCCAGACCCCATCATCCCGATGAGATAGAGGTTGCATCCTTTGAGAAACTGATTCACGTTACTTGCTTAAGGCAGGGCGAGGTTATTCTTACCATTGTTCGGGGTCGCAAATCAAGGGTAGGGAGAGTTATCCTCGGTCCCAGGATCTGCATTTCTCCTGTGGCATCTTTGATCCGGCGATTGATGGCCACCCTGATTTTTTTTCTATATACAATCGTATTCCTCGGGGGCTAAAATGCGATCGCTTGCTGGAGTGGGTTGGGGATTCATGGGAATTGCTGGGAGGGGGTTACTGCCTTTGTGCTTCAGTCAAAGGGTAAAGGGATGGGTGGACATTGATGAATGGAGAGTGAATATCAATCTGCCAATTTTCATCGATAAATTCCAGATTTTCATCATAAATTAGCATCAGTTCACCGATAGGCGGGTTAGGGGAGATTGTTTCTGGGGAGATTTCAGCGAAATTGAGAACAAATTTGAGTTGGATCCGGCGTTTGTCACCGTGAAAGGCGATCGCACGGGTGACTAATTCCGGGGAAAGAGGACGAGGCAGGGTGATTGTTTCATAAAATTGGTCCGATTCATCCCAATATCCCGCTATTTTATAATCGGATAATTCCAGATGCTCAAAAACCAGAGAATGAGCATCAAGACGGGTAAATATTTCCGATAAATTCTGCCAAACTGGATGATTTTTTAAGAGAATCATACTTGTTATTCCTTAATGTTCTGTAACACAACCGGGGAAGTGTAAAACGCCATCGATAATTTTTCCATGAAACCGGCGATCGCCACCTTTTCCTAAAATTTTGGACTTCAAATCGTAACCTTCCACTTCAGACGAGAGTCTACCCTTTCTTTTTCAATCGCTTTTAAATGTTTGTTAGTCGCATCATATCGGATTCCTTGGTTAATTTGCTCTTGACCAAAACAAACAAGCATCTCATTCAGAGTCTTATAGACAAGATCCGGCTGTATTTCCGACCACCTATCGGGTAAACTTTCCGGCAGTTTCATTTCGTTCATTGAACGGATGAAAGAGTCCATCAGTGTAACATCACCCATAGTTGGCCAGGGTTTGCCCCCACCGCCAGAGGGTTGCGGGTTGAGATTGACAAAATAAATGTCTCCTCTTTGAATTGCCATCAAGTTTATAACCCATCTAGTTCTGCAATAGCAAACTCTTCATTGATAGCTGCAATTTCTGCTTGAACTTCTGGGTGTTGGGCCATTTCTTGCAGTTGAAATTTTAAAAGTTTGCTATCATTAAATTGACTAAAAACTTGGGTTTTAGATTGAATTTGCTTGACCAATTTATCCAAAAGCCACTGTTGTTCTGACACAGATAAGTTGCGAATATCGCGAGCAATTTCTAATAATTTAGATGAAACCATGTGCTGTTTTCCCTCACTTCAGGAAGGGCAAAGTTTTGAGGCAAAAACCCGCACCCGTCAACGGTGGGGCGTTTGCGGACACTAACGAAGCCATGTCCATTATGACTATAGAATGACTGTTTGTCAATGAGAAATTGGGTTATGTTGAGAATGACTATATCCGATGGTTGTAATGACTGAATGTCAAGGCCCGATCGCCTTTACCAATGGGCAGAATAGAGGGCAGTGCAGAGTATCGCTACGGGGTGGCGATCGCATTGTTAATGATTAGAGTTATTTTGGGGATTAGGGGGGGATAACGACTGAAGTCGTTACTACGAACATCAGAGAATGACTAGGATAAAATTTCATTAACGTTGATGGTGATGTCAGGAAAGGTTTGTAAGGATAGGGTGTCTCCGGGATAGAATTGACTGATGATTTGATATCCGGTGGCGGTGGGTTGGCCGTAGACTTCTAGGCAGTTTTCGGGGAGGTTGACTAACCAGACTTCGGTGATGTTATGTTCGGCATA
>NZ_JAFLQW010000458.1 GCF_017313335.1 Phormidium pseudopriestleyi FRX01
AAATGTTCCTTACTCCGTAAGCTTTACAGCCCAAGGGTTTTCGTCCTTATTTCCTACTTTTAGGCTCTCAAGTAGGAAAAACAGTCTGTATCCCCCGCCAGACAAAGGTTAGCAACAACACAAAAATCAATTTGGCCGGGATACCTACCTTGAACCCCTGAGTGAGTTACTCCTGGAAGGATTTCGGGAAAACTGGCCGGAAGCATGGCCCACAATCGAGGCGGCAAGACAAGAGGTTTTGGATTCATTGGCAGAGGATAGAATTAACCGAGTTGCCATCAATGAGACAGGCCAAGTATTGGGATGGGTTGGCGGAATCTCTCAATATAACGGCCAGGTTTGGGAAGTTCATCCCCTTGTAGTTGCGGCGGATTATCGCCGCCAAGGAATTGGTAGAACTCTGCTGAATGATTTAGAGGAACAAGTCAGACAACAAGGTGCATTAACCCTCTGGTTGGGGACCGATGATGAAATGAATATGACCAGTCTTTCTGGGGTTAATCTTTATTCTAATCTCTGGGAAAAATTCAGACTATTCAAAATTGGCGAGGTCATCTCTATCAATTTTATCAAAAGTGTGGGTTTGAAATTGTCGGCGTCATGCCCGATGCCAATGGCAGAGGGAAACCGGATATTTTTATGGCAAAATCCGTGGGTTTATAAAAAATCCGCCCAGGCATCTATTGAGGATAAACCGGAAAACCCATAGGTCTTGTTGTAGCATCATTTTAGAACGTCGGCACAATACAAATAAAGGTTAGAAACCGGGTTTCTGGCCCAAGAGTATGGGAATTAGCATCAAGTTAGGACAGAAACCCGGTTTCTGGTCCCCTGAATCTAATCCGATACTGACACTCTAAAACCCCTTATTTGATGTCGAGGCATAAATGAACGGTCATCGATTTGTCAAAAATGCAGCGATTCTCCCTTGGAGACGTTACGCGATCGCCTCCCTGCTGTGCGCCCTATCTTTAGCTTGTACTGGAACCGTGAATCGCAAAAGCCCTCTGACAACCGCCAACGCCAGTGATGCGGAACCGAATATTTCCTATGGGGATTTAATTTTTCCGCAACAATCCGACTATTTTATAATTCCCGTTGGATTTGAGGGCGATGAAAGAAGCTCAAAAAGTAGATTTTCTAAGGATATCTATGGAGATTCAGCCTATGATCGCATGAGTCTGATGACGATTTACAATTTAATTTTTCATAATCGGCGCACAGGAGAATCTCATTTACTCCTCAGCGAAAATAGATTAATTTCCTCGTTTCAACTGATTAATGAGGAAAATGCCGAAGGGCAAGCCGTTAAAAATCAGTTTGTTTTTATCGAGGTGATTCCTGAAGATACGAATCAAGATGGAATTCGCGATCGCCAGGATGCGGTGATTGGCTATATCGCTGATGCCTCGGGGAAAAATCTCAAGCAGATAACGCCGGATAATACTCAACTGGTGTTTTGGCAAATTGATAAACCATTAGGGGTTCTGTTATTGAAGGTGGTTCAAGATACTAATAATGACCGCAAGTTTACGGGAGAAGATGATATCAGTTTTATCAAAGTACCTCTCAATAATCCGGGAATTGGACCGGATATTATTACGCCGGAAATGCGGCAGCAAATTAATCAGCGGGTTAAGTTATAGGCTGTCTCAATCCATGTTGCTGTTGGTCAAACTGGTAACTCATAACCCCTTATCCACAGAGCGATCGCCTTTTTCCCAGAACTGCGATCGCTCTTTTACTGCTACAATAAATCATTAGAACGCAATTGGAGTTCTCCACTATGCCTGAGATGACGATAAAAGACGTGGAACGGATTGAGTCAATCCTCAGCGATGCGGGTTTTGACTATCAACTCGAACTGGAAGAAGGTAGCATTATTATTATCGGGCCATCAGATATCATCACCAGCGAAGTCTCCGTTGAATTCGCTTGTCAACTAAGCAATTAGGTAAAACCTCGCCGTCTCGGTCGCGTCTTCGACTCAGCGGGTGGGTTTATTTTACCCAATAGCGACCTGAAAGCACCAGATGTTTCTTTTGTTTTGCGCGATCGCCTTCCCAGAAGCGTTCGCTATTTTGCTACCCTCGTTCCCGATTTAGTTGTAGAAGTCAAATCTCAAAGCGATCACCTCAAAAAATTGCGCGAAAAAATTCAAATTTATCTCGACCAAGCTGTGCCAGTTGCTATTTTAATCGATCCAGATACTTGCCTACTCGAAGTTTACCGTCCCGATGCTTCGGTACAAACCTTGGGCAATGGTGATATTTTAACTGTGCCGGAATTACTACCTGGATGGGAATTAGTCGTGGAAGAACTTTGGCCGGTAATATTTGAGGATGAAAAATAGCGTTCATTCTTACGAACTTACGAAGAGAACGACTGAAGTCGTTACTACAAACTAGGGGAATTATTCTGTTAAATGCCGTGACTTTTGCCGATGACCCAGTGACGGCGGAAAAAGCGGGCTAGGGAGGACTCTTTTAAGGATAAATAGATGGGTCTGCCGTGGGGACAGGTGCGGGGGTTGCGGGTGC
The DNA here is from genome assembly GCF_017313335.1 of Phormidium pseudopriestleyi FRX01. Lineage (GTDB taxonomy): Bacteria > Cyanobacteriota > Cyanobacteriia > Cyanobacteriales > Laspinemataceae > Laspinema > Laspinema pseudopriestleyi. Next base: position 2,541 of record NZ_JAFLQW010000458.1, read on the forward strand.
GTTGCCAGCGGTCTAAAATATCTTGCATTTGGGGTAAAGTGAGGGGGGTGCCGTTGCGGATGGCGCTGCGGCAGGCGGTGGCAACTTGTGCTTGTTGTAAGTCTCCTCCTAAGCTGAGTTCAATCAGGGCGTCGGCACAATCGTCTCGTTGTGCTAACAGTTCGGGGACGGTACGAACGGCCCATAATTCGCTGCCAAAGGGTTGGACATCGAGTCCGAGGCGGTTGAGTTGTTCAAGTTGGGCGGGGGTGAGTTGATTGAGGACGATGGGAGGTTCAATGGGTACGAGTTGCCAGCGATCGCAGAGTTGTTCGTATAAAATGCGCTCATGAGCGATATGTTGTTCCACTAACCATAATCCGTTGGAATGTTCGGCGATGATATACATTTGGCTAACTTGGGCAACGGCGCGCAGGTGCAGGGGTTGCACCCGACTGCCGGATTGGGAATTCTCCTCGGGGTTACTGTTGAGGTGATATGCACCTGTTGCTTCAGACGCTTTCAGGAGTTGGGTGACGCGGTGTTGTGCGGCATCGGGGGTGGTTTCTGGATTTAACTGCAACCCTTGGCCGATCGCCTCACTGACTCGTTCCTGCCATTGCTTGATATTCTTGAGATAAATCTCTGCTTTTGCCGGGTGGCGGTTCCAGTTGATTTGTTCTGGGGAAATTTGCAGATGCAGTAAACAAACCGGGTAGCGATCGCGGGGTAAAGTCCTGGCAAATCCGGCAATTAGGGTTTGTTCCAATTCCGGCGATCGCACGAAGCGCCCGTTGACTGCTACCTTGACCCAATCGGGACGTTGGCGATGACAGCGATCGGGTAATCCCAACACCAGGGAGATGGATTCTGCATCACTCACTGATAGGGTTAGCGCTTCTAAATCCCCACTCTTGACCCCACGCAGAATTTGAGGCAAAATTTGCTGGGCGCTTTGTCCTGGGGTAATTTTAAACCAAGGGCGATCGTCTTGTTCCACCTGCCAAAGCACATGAGGATGGCATAAGGCGATGTGCTGAATCATCTGCTGGATCGCTCGCACTTGTTGGGGAACCGAGGGCAATCCCTGACGCCGGGGTTGCCAGCGTTCAAACAAATCGCAGACGGTAACGATAGTCCCCGGGGCGATCGCCGTAGGTTGGACTTGGACTGCCTCACCTTGGGAATTGTAAGTCGCACACCATCCCTCACCTTCGGCAACTCGACTTTTAATTTCCAACTGGGACAACTGCGCCAAACTGTGCAGGGCCTCACCTCTAAATCCCAGACTGGTAATGTTCCACAAATCGTAAACATTGTGGATTTTGCTGGTACTGTGGGCAGTTGCTGCCTGTTGCAAATTTTGCAAATCCATCCCCGATCCATTGTCTGCCACCCGCACCCGCCAGAGTTGGGGCCACACCGACACCGAGATCCGCGTTGCACCGGCATCTAGGGCGTTTTCTACCAATTCCCGCAAAACTGCCGCCAGAGAGTCTATCACCTCTCCAGCAGCGATCAGATGTACGACATCTGGGGGTAGGGTTTGAATACTTCCTAACCCTGTTGGCATTTCGTTCCTAGAATTGGGCGGTAACAAAACTTCCTTCACTTCCCTTGTGGTCACTCCTCAAGCTGACTAATCGGTTCCTATGGTATCAGAAATCGGGGCAATCAGGCTGATAGCGCTTCCCGGACTTATGGGGTACAGATGCGATGAGGAGTGCGTTGGCGCACCCCAAAAGAATATACCGGATCACTGTGGGAAGCGCTATATTCAGGATGGGGACTTCCAAAAACGTGATTCGGACTTCACTAGAGAAAGAGTATGTAACCCGGTCACCTCGTAAATTTTGCATTAACCGTAGCAACAAGCATGAACTATTGTTGCTAAATTCAACGGTTGGTGGAACTCAGTGCTTTAATAGAAGTCATCCTAGCCAATATAAAACACTTCTGGGCCGATCGCTGATGTCTTTAGAATTATTTGATGCTAGTTATTACCTCGCGGCCAATCCGGATTTGCCCGCCGTGGGAATTGCCACGCCAGACCGACTCTTCCGACATTTTCAAACATCAGGTTTAGACGAAGGACGGGCTTTTTCCCCTTTTGTCAATCTAAATTATTATAGAGAAAAAAATCCTGAATTAGCCTTTGCTGGACTTACCTCTAATAGCCAACTCTTAAGGCATCTTCAAGGGTGGGGGATTGCCGAGGGGCGGAGTTTCTCCCCCTTGCTGGACCTCAATTATTATGTGAATCGAAATCCTGACCTGACCCCAGTATTGGCGGGCAACCTGGAAGGGGCATTTCAACACTTTTTGACGCGAGGATTTGCTGAAAATCGGCGATTTTCCCAATTTATCGATTTGGATTATTACTTAGCGGTTAATCCGGATTTAGAGCAAGCGTTAGGAGGCGATCGCCGTGCGGCATTCTCCCATTTGCTGAATACGGGAATTGCCGAAGGACGTCGATATCTGCCCGGAGATCTCGGGGTGATCAACTCCTCTCACACAGTAGGGGCCGATCCGAACAGTCGTCCCGTGGTCAGTTCCCTCGATACCGAAGACTATTATAAGTTTCGCCTGGACACATTTAGCGATATCAGTGTCAAATTAGACGGCAACAATGCCTCGGCCAACATTCAGTTAATTCGGGACCTCAATAATAATGGCATTCCCGATGACGCTGAAGTGCAAGCGGCGATCGCTGCCGAAAAAGCTCCCGTCTCACAACTGGATCGCTTTGCCACGGCACCGGGAACCTATTTTGTCAAAGTTTCTGAATCTGAAGGAGATACAGCTTACCAGATTAACGTCTCTGCCGTTCCATCAAGTCGCCTCTTGCAAGCTCATCCCGGTAACACGTTCAATGAGGCATTATGGATTGGAGATGTAACCCGTCCTCAAGCGCATCAAGGGTTTATTGGAACTGAGAATTTCCAAGATTTCTATCGCTTTAACGTCAATTTCACGAGCGATTTACGTCTATCTTTGGAAAATTTAAGCGCTAATCTCCAAATTCAAGTGATGCAGGACCGCAACGAAAATGGCATCATTGATAGTGGAGAAATTATTTCAACCCAAGCCAATAATACTCGCAACCTGATTGATTTAAACGGGGATGGACAAATTGACTTCATGGAGTATCTCAATTCCTTCCGACCCGTGGAAGAACCAGAACCCTATCCTGCTAACGTTTATCTATCTGGGTTGCAACCGGGAACGTACTTTGCCCGAGTTCTGCAGGTCGATAATGAGACGGCTTACGATTTGATGATGGAGTCTATTCCATCGGGAGTACCCGCATCGGGGGCGAGAAATATGGAACCCATTAGTTTCGGACAGATTGGGGTATTACAAGATCGCTTTGAAGTAGCAGACTTTATCGGCGAAGCCAATCCTTACGACTTTTATCAATTCGAGCTAGATCAGACTCGAAATGTTGATATCAAACTGCAAAGTTTAGAACAGCCTGCGGATTTTTTCTTGATGCAGGATATCAATAATGACGGGACTTTTACCTTCCAGGAATTTATTACCTATCCCGGAGAAGAACCCACTCTGACGCCCCAAATTAATCGGGTACTCGGACAAGGAACTTATTTCCTGGGAGTGATTAAAGTCGGCGGCAATACACCCTATTTCCTCACTGTCGATAAAACTGCTCCAACCCTGCCCTCTTCCGGAGCCGGAAATACCCTGGCGACTGCTGCTGATGTGGGAATTTTATCCGAGACGCAAATCCCGAGTGATTTTTTGGAAAGCAAGAACCCAGAAGACTATTATAAGTTTACTTTGGATTCTTTTAAAGAAGTGAGCCTTTTTCTTTATGAACTCAGTGGCAATGCTCAACTTTCTTTGATTGAAGATATTAATAGCAATGGGATAATTGACCCGGATGAAGTCATTGTTACCTCAGAATCTCAGGGTGCGGCTCAAGAGTCAATTCAACGGATTTTGAGTCCAGGAACCTATTTTGTCCGGGTCAATACTATCCAAGGAGATAGCACCTATAATCTCTGGTTAGAAGCGAATGCTTCAGAAATTACGCCGAATGGAGCGGGGAATGGGGTCGCCGATGCGTTTAACTTCGGGTTGCTCGATCGCGTGCAACGCACATCAGGAATCATGGGACCCGAAAATCCCAATAATTTTTACCAATTCCAAATTGATCGCCCTCAAACTATCAGCGTATTTTTAGATGGGTTAAGTGCTAATGCTGATTTGTATTTAGTTCAGGACCGCAATTTTAATCAAGTCATTGAACCGGAGGAACTGGTTGCCCTTTCCACTCAAAAAGGTTCTACCTTAGAACAAATTCACCTCACTCTAGATCCGGGAAATTATCAAATTATGGTTTCCCAAGTGGGTGGTCCAACTGCTTATGACCTGAGTATTTCTCCACAGCTTTTTAATCGCTCATCGGGCTATGGAATGGTGAATGCAGCAGCAGCAGTGGCAGCGGCGATCGGGACTGAACCCTTCCCAGAAGCACCGACACAGGTGGGGTCGAATTGGGTTCCAGATATGGTGAATGCACCCGCAGTTTGGAATCAAGGCTATACGGGTGAAGGGGTGATTGTTGCCGTCATTGATGGTTATTTAGATTATACTCACCCGCAGTTAGCCGGAAGTATTTGGACAAACCCAAATGAAATCAATGGCAATAGCATTGATGATGATGGCAATGGATTTGTGGATGATATCATCGGCTGGAATTTCTTGGATGGCAATAATCAGATTAATCGCATTGATCCTTTAGAGGGTCATGCCAGCCATGTCGCCGGAATTATTGCTGGCAATAATAATGGCATTGGCAATAGCGGAATTGCTCCCAATGCCATTATTATGCCCGTGCCTGTCATTGGTGCCTTTACCGGAAAAGAAGAACGGATTGCCACCGGAATTCGCTATGCTGTGGATAATGGTGCCAGGGTAATTAACTTGAGTTTGGGCGGTGGGGCTGTGAATAATACCCTGAAAGAAGCCCTCATTTATGCCCGAGAAAAAGGAGCCGTTATTGTCTCCGCGTCTGGAAATGATGGATTAAACTCTGTTGGGGGAGATGAACGGTTTAGTTCAGTCAGGTATCCAGCTGCTTATGCCTCGGAATTCGGGATTGCAGTCGGTGCAGTCACTCGCGATCGCCAGATTGCTGACTTTACCAACCGAGCCGGTACTGATATCCTTAATTATGTTGTTGCACCGGGAGAAGATATCTATTCCTCTGTGCCAATTAATACCTACGATTTCTGGAAAGGAACCTCAATGGCAGCTCCCGTTGTCAGCGGCGTAGCTGCACTGATGCTCAGTGCTAATCCAAATTTGACACCCCAACAAGTGGAGCAACTTATTACCGGAACCGCCAATCCGAATGGCATTATTGAGGATGGTGTATTTGATATCTTCGGTTAACTTTCAATTCACCTGGGAGGGACATGACAGTGCCATGTCCTTCTGGAGTTCTAGGGAGTCTAAGGGAACTCCAAAAAATC
>NZ_JAFLQW010000592.1 GCF_017313335.1 Phormidium pseudopriestleyi FRX01
GGCGATCGCCGAGGGAATCACGGATCAATCAGTCGGATATTCGGGTTGAGAGGACACGGTTTCAGGTGGCTGAAAGCATCGGCACAGTAGCGTAAAGACAACCGGGTTTCTTCACAAAAATGCTAGGAATTAGCAACAACTTCTGTCAGTGAAGCCCGGTTTTTTGTTCTCGTTTACCCCATCCGGGGCCGGGGTCCCAGAATAAATCACAGCGAAGCTGTACCCGGGCTGAGAAACAATCAAACCCAGGGCGACGGGCTGAAAATTGCCCCGATTCCCTCAGCAATGGTAGATTTTAAAACAACTTTAGCCATCACATCCCTAATGATGACCGTAATAGAGTGCAACCGGAATCTAATATTGAAAAAATTGTCGAACGGATCTTCCTCACACACCGCATCACGCGGGCGGATCAAAGAATCTTTATGATGACCCTGTTATCTAAGGATTCCCTGACCTCAAAAGAGCAAATTTTGATTGATCGAGTATTTGAGGCTTTACGCCAGGGGTTGTTAAGGGTTGTAGATTAGACCCCGGGCAAAATCTTGAGCAGACTCCCGAGCCCTTTCTCAGCAGATTCCCTAAATCTAGGAATGCTGACAAAAGGGGGGAGTTGCCAAATCATCCCAGCAGTCTAGGGCGTCGGTCCAGATCAAGGATGCGGATTGTGGAGTTCCGTCCGTGGCGATCGCCTGTTTGGGGTGACTCCTCTTTTTCCTAAACAGAAGGACATCCAACTCAGAGTCAGGAGTTTTATCCCCGGAGATCGTCAGTGTGACCCATCCTTGAGCCGAACTCTTGATCGTTCCGCATGGGCCTAACCGAGGGCGTCGGTACAGTCGAAAGAAGACAAACCGGGGTTCTAGGGAAAATCTCTACTCATGAGCCACTTTAACTTTGGGCGATCAAACCCAGTTTCTTGTCCGTTTTATCTTATAGCTGAACTGATGTATTAGAGAAAGTCGAAGTTTGAGGTAAAATCCGATCTACCGACTAAGCTAAAGTTTCCCGTGGGTATTCTCGACAGTAAGATGATTTCAGAATCTACCTACCTCCTCCCATGCCCTTATTTAATGCACCGACAGACCAAAAAGAACTCGCCAGAACGGGCCAACCCGAGGCGATCGCTGCTGTAGTCAATCACGCCATTCAATCTCAAGGGATAACTGCAAAAGCCGTTCTCAAAGACGGTTCTTTGCTACTCTTGCTTGAATCAGCAACAGTCCCCGATCCCACGGCCCTAGTTCCTTTCATTAAGAATGGTCTAACCGAGTTGGGGATTGAGTCAGTTCCTACCTTGAAGATTTACGGACGCAAAATCGGCGATCGCCTTCCGGCGTGGCAAGAAGAAATAGACATCGAACCCCCAGAATCCGCATTTGCAACCGATGAGGATATGTTCGCTACCGATGAGGATATGTTTGCCGAAGATGAGGATGTGCTCGCCGACGATGAGGATATGCTCGCCGAAGATGAGGATATGCTCGCCGACGATGAGGACCTGCTCCCGGACGAAGAAAATCTGATGGCCAACGATGATTTAGAGGGGCCTGATGAAGACGAGTCAGCGGAATACCTCGACGACGAGGACGAGGACGAGGACGAGGACGAAGAAATCGCCTCGGGCAAACCCCAGGGCAAAAAATGGTATCAGAATAAAGTCCTGCTGATAGTTCCTCTGGTTGTTTTAATTCTATTTCTAGGCGGGGGTGCTGCCTACTGGTTTTTGATGAGAGGTCAAGAGACTACAACTCCCGCCTCTGACCCTGCGGACCCGGCAGCATCCGCGCCGGCCCCCACCCCGGACCCAGCAGCAGAAGCGCCGGCCCCCACCCCGGACCCAGCAGCAGAAGCGCCGGCCCCCGCCCCGGACCCAGCAGTAGAAGCCTATAGAGAAGCGGTGAGACTAGCCGAGGAGGCGGCAAATCAATCCCAAACGGCTCAAACCCAGGCGGAATGGAATCAAATTGCCGTTCTGTGGCAGGAGGCCAGTGATTTGATGGGCCAAATCCCAGAAAACAGTCCTAATTACCCAGCGGCTGAACCCCGAGTCGGGCAGTATCAGCAAAACGCTGATTCGGCTCGACAACGGGCTGCAAATGCTTTGGAGTAAAGGGAAGTGGGTTTGAGCGCTAGGAAGGAATTGGGGTGATTGAGCTTCGCTAACACCCCAGACAACCCGAGGGGTTGAGACTTTTGCCCAAAGGGATTGCTGTTGGAGCGATCGCGAGGGTGCGAATGCTGTGATCGGCAAAACTGACCCGGTCCTTTATCCTGATGATTATCGGTATTCACGCTTTTTTCTAATCATCCCCGCGTGCCAGCTATGACACAGACTGAGCTTTTGGAACTTGCTAAACAGGGCCGCCCCACTGCGATCGCCGCCCTGATCAATCGGTCCCTCGAACCAAAAGGGATTACGGCGAAAGCTGCCCTCAAGGGTCGGTGCTTGCAGATTACCCTTGCAGCCCCCAAGGTTCCCAATCAAAAAGTTTTAGCTGGGTTTATTTATCAAGGGGTGATGAAATTGGCACCCGAGGCGATCGCCTCCCTGAAAGTTTTAGGTCTTCAGACTGGACAGAAGGCCCCCGCCTGGTCCCAAGAGTTTAAGCTCTCCCCCCAGGCAGAATTCTCCGAGGAACTCTCGGCGATCGCACCCGTAGAGGCTCCCGTTTCGCGGACTGGAGGTTCCCGCAAGTCCCCAACATCCAACCCATCCCCCTCGGTCAAAAAGGGGAAAACCCCGGGCAGAACTACCCAATCCGGGAACGGCGATCGCTTAAAAATACCGCCCCAATTAGCCGATAATTCTGCCTCAGTTCCTCCCAGTACAGAACAAACGGCTGAAAGTGAAAGGCGATCGCGTCTCACCGCCCTTGACTATGAAGACTTACTGCGAGATATCGGTCAGTTTCCCCAAACTGGAAAATTCAGCGTGGATTACTACTACGCCATTCCTAAAATCGCTCAGGCTCTGGCCGAATTGATGCCCTCAACCAGTGAAATCCTTGACGTTGTTGGGGTGCGATATCAAGGTCAATTAGCCTGTATTGTACTGACTGAGAGGGGTTTAGCTTGTTTTTCCTGTCCGGATTTTTCCCGAAAAGCGATTAAAACTTTCGGGGTGAATTTGAATAAAATTAGTCATCTCAGCGCTGGAAAACGAGGGCTGATTATTTATCAACCAAAAAGCCTCAAAAAACATTTTTATTTCTATAATAAAAGACTGGGTAAAAATTTTATAGAAGGAAAACTTTCTGAGTTTATTTCTGTAGAAAAAACTCGATTTATTCCCGACGATCGCCATGAAGTTACTCTAACGCTATTTGGGTATTTTGCCTTATTTTTATCTTTGCTGGTCAATCTGGCCGGATTGGGAGCAGGAGTCTGGTTTTTAATTCAAAGAATGATGGAAAATCCCTTTTAGTTTTCTCCTATTCATTCCCAAATTTCTGGAATTTTCACCCCACCCACTCAACAATTAACACAGCAAAGATTCTCTGCAACGAGTGAGCTTAAATCAAATATAAAATTACTGTTAGGCAGTTTAGTTCAATGGTAAATTGGATCATCAAGCAGACACAACACCTTTTAAACGTCTTCGGTGAGATATTTACTAAAGATTTGTTTAGAGTCGGAGGGAATGAATTTTCCCTAAATCGCCTCGCTCAACTGCTGTTACTCAGTGCGATCGCCTATTTGATCTCCCGCAGGGTGAATGAATGGATTAAGCTCCGGTTATTAGGCCGCTTAAAATTTCACATCGGGACCCGAGAAGCGATCGCCTCTGTCATGGGATATCTTCTGAGCGCCCTCTCCTTTCTCATCGTCCTCGAAAGTACGGGAATTGACCTGAGTTCCCTCACCGTCGTTGCTGGGGTTTTAGGAATTGGCATCGGGTTTGGGTTGCAAAATATCGCCAGTAACTTCATCAGCGGAATCACCTTATTATTTGAACAACCCATTAAAGTCGGCGACTATATCCAAGTCGATGATCTATTTGGAACCGTCGAAAAAATTTCCATTCGTTCTACCATTGTTCGGAGTCTCGATGGGGTATTTGTAATTGTGCCTAATATCCGATTTGTCGAAACCAATATTATTAACTGGAGTTATCAAGACCCGAAAAGTCGCCTACATATTCCCGTCGGTATCGCCTACGGGACCGATCCGGCTTCAGTGACTGAAGCCCTCCTGAGTGCAGCGCGTAAAGAACCTGACGTATTATCTGATCCACCGCCGAAAGTCTGGTTTCAAGGCTTTGGGGAAAGTGCCTTAGACTTTCGACTGTTAGTCTGGATTGATGAACCCCAAAATAGCGACCCAATTAAAAGTGCCTTGAATTTTCGGATTGAATGTGAATTGCGTCAGCGAGGCATTGAAATACCGTTTCCGCAGAGAGATTTACATATTCGCAATCTCGACTCCTTGAATAGCCTGTTTAAAAATCAGATTTTCCATCTACCCAGCCAAGAAACGGTTCCCCCATCGGAGAATTTTCCCCCCAAGCTTGAACAAGCCATTCCCAAATCCCCGAATAACTGGACATTGCGAGATTTGTTACGTCGAATGCCGTATTTTGAGACCTGTAGCGATATGGAATTGCTGCACTTAATTGAGTACGGATATAGACAATTGTTTCCTGGCGATCGCTTAATTTGTCAGGAAAATGACCCGGGGGATTGCTTTTATATTATTCTGTCCGGTTCGGTCGAAGTCTTTTCCCAGCGACTGCAAAAATATATTGCCAGTCTGCACGCCGGTGAGTTTTTTGGAGAAATTTCTTTACTCATGGGGATTCCCCGTTCGGCGAGTGTAAGAACCCTGGAAGATACGATTTTATTTGTAATCGACCGAAATGATTTACAACGGTTGTTAGTCACTCATCGGAATTTAGCCGATCGCATTGCCGAAAAATTATCCGAAAGACAACAATCCCTCAAAAGTTTAGGATTGCTGGTGGATGAAGAAATTGAAGGGGAAGAAAAGCCGTTGATTTGGATTCGCAAGCGGTTAAATACCCTATTTGGAATTTAACCCTACAGAAATCAAGACTCAATTTGAGCAACATCAGAGCCTAGAGACAAGGGGAAGAAATCCAGGTAAAACCTTTCTGCTGATCCCGTCAGCGTAGCTAGTGGTTTCAGAACACCGGACTTGAATTCCCCAGTCCAAGCTGCGAATTAGAGTTGTTCTCGACGCAGGCGATCGCCTTGAGTTTGGGCATCCTCGCTGTAACTGCGATAGAGTTCCGTGCGGTTTTGAGCGATTTTGGATCGGGGATGATCCGCAGGAACTGAAGCCATCAACATGGAAGCCTGTTCCCACTTAGCGGCAATTACCAACCATTCCGACGAGGTTTGAGCCACTTTCCCATCATCGGAAGCTTGTTCAGCTAATCGCACCGCTTCTGCAAAGGCATCGCGATCGGAGACTGATGACTCTTCAGAATTGCCGGAAGTCAGGGAAAATTGACCTGAATTCAATCCGGCCTGAATTTTGGGCCAGTTATAAATCAGTAAACCCAGAGTCACCAGTAACAGGCTCACCCCGAGGCCATTGAGGATCCCCCGACGAAATTGGCGTTCTTCTCGGACTTGACGGGAATAGGGAGATTTGGGGAAAGCTGGGTCAGTCCGGGGTTTTGGTCGGGTAAAATCTTGGCCGATTTGTTTGAAGATATTGGCTTTTTTCAGGGTAATCAGTTGGGTCCAGAGCAGTTGATGTTCAGGATCGCGGTTAATTTCCTCCAGCCATAACAACTGCTGTTCTCGCACCAGACGGCTGTTGATATGGACTCGACGAATATTGCGCGGTGCCAAAGACTCTAAAATATGACGAATGCGATCGACCACAGTAGCTTGGTCCAGGAGTTCAGGACTCAGAGCCTCGCATAGCAGTTGCAACACGCCATCAGCAAACACGGCGCGGGTTCTGACGCCGGAAGGAGCCAGTTTTTCATTCAGGACTTGAATAATCGCCGATACGCTGCCCTGGCGAGCTTGATTGGCGATATCATCCATCGGATGTACCATGCTTGGGTTTAGCAATTGATTGTTTGTCAACTCTATAAAAGCGGTATTAGTTTGCATTTAGCTGTCTTCGTCGTCAGCCCCACACCAGATCTGTACCCAGATTGGTGTCGGGATGGATAGACGGGTTGTTTCCGGGGAGCATCCCAATGCTCGCCGCCCTCACCCTAAATCCCTCTCCCAGAGTGCGAGAGGCCTGTCCTGAGCCCTGAGCCCCGCCGAAGGGTCGAAGGGGAATTTTAATCTGGCTCCCCCCTTCGACCCTTCGACCGGCTCAGAGCTCAGGACAGGCTTCTCCCTTTTTGGGAGAATGGGGCTCCGGGGGATGAGGGCAGACTGTCCAAACATCGGATGCACCCTGTTTCCGTACCTACAATAACCCATTAATTGATGACTTCACAGACACCTCCTCGTCTTAAAAGCGGTTGAACCTTGCTAACATTGA
>NZ_JAFLQW010000385.1 GCF_017313335.1 Phormidium pseudopriestleyi FRX01
ATGGTCCCGAGGGAAATTGTAGAGGAGGTCATAGAGGGTATAAAGCCCCAATTTGGCTAATTTGTCAGCGTTGCGTGATCCAATGCCGCTAACTTGACTTAAGCCTTGGTTGAGGGAAACTGGGGTAGTAGAAGGGGTGGTTGAGAGGGTTTCTCTGGGGGAAATGCTGGGCGATCGCCCGGGTGAGGTGGGGGGTTGTTCTACCAGCCGGTGTTGTTTGGCAGTGCCGTTTTCAGAGGGTGGAGTTTTTGTACAAATTCGTTCCATATCCAGAAGAAACCTGCGGGTATCTGACACCAAAGCTTGCCGCTTTTCTAAGGTCATTTCTGGATATCGACCAAATTCTGCGGCTAAAGTTTGCCAACGGCGAATATCTGCCGATACGAGATTGGCAGGGGAGTCTTTTAAACTAATCTGAAGAAATTCGCTAAAGCAATATTGACTGCCGACAACATCGGTAAATCCGCGTTGTGATTCGACAGACAAGGCTTTTTGTAATCGTCCCCAATCTAGTGATTCTGCTTTCATGGTTTCCCCCCTACCTGATTAGTCTTCAAACCAGCTTGCACGCCATGCAGATTCTGCTTGGGCGATCGCTCGTTCCCGTTGTTTTTGATGATAGTCTCGTTTGAGTGAATTTAGCCGTCCCGAGAGGCTGCGAATTTGTCCTCGGGATGCACTCAGGCGGGAGTCGGCAAATTCCAGATCCGTTAATCTTAAATGAACGGCCATGATGTGAATCGGCCCTTTAAGCAGGGAGGCTAAACCGGGCATTTGGGGTAAATCTTCGGTCCCTTGAGCTTCTAGGGTCAGGGTGACGAGATTTGGTGGTCCTCCGATCGCCTCGTTATTGGGCAGTTTTCCGGCAGCTTCTAGCAACATGGCGGGAACATTTTTGGACCCGATTCCGGCAGCGTGCAGGACCTGATTCGTTTCATGGGAGACTTGTTGCAAGAGTTTGATAATTCCCAATTCTATCCGATCTTGCCAATTGGATAAATTTTCGGGGTCAGCAATTTCTTCGAGGGGGCTGAGTTCCTCTTCGACTAGGCTAATGTCCTGCGCAGGGGTTCCCTCTTGGGAAAGTCCTTCGACGACTAGGATAACGGGGCTGTCTTCGGGTTTGGGGTCTTCCACGAGGGCGATCGCCTCAGATTCAGCTTTCTTGACGATGGACCTGAGCTTGGATTGCAGTTGTTGTTTCTGGGGTAAGGATAAGTCCAGAAAATGCTCGGGATATCCTTGGGTGCAAATATAATATCCGGCTAAGATCATCTGCTGTCGCACTGCTTGTCCCAAGGCCGTCAAATAATGGCTGTAGGTCTTCTGAAATTGTCCCGCCAAGTCTTGCGCTGCCTGTTCTAACTCTGCAATGTCCTGGTCAATGATTTCGAGGGGTCTTGCCATAGCCTCTAATTTGGATCCGATAGCAATATTAAGGTCTTTTCTAACGATAGCGGCTAGAAAAACAGAAGACAGGTCATGCTATGGTTTGACCTGCCCCTGTCTCTAGCAGTCTTTTCCGCCTCTAGGAGGTTGGTACAGTATTGGTTCAAAACAAACTCGGTTTTTCACGGCTACTGTACCGGCGTCCTGGGCGATCGCCTTCTAGGGGCAAATACCCCAACGACAAACCCGGAATTTACGGGATAGCATCCCCACTCTAAACTGGGTCTATTTTGCCCCAGTTTGCGCGGCTACTTCGTCGGCAAAGTTGGTTTCTTCTTTTTCAATCCCTTCACCCAAAACGAAGCGGGTAAAGCGACGAACCCGAATGTTTTCACCCAGTTGCGAAATCACTTGCTTGATTAACTCAGCGACGGTGATGTTCTGATCCCGAATGTAAGGCTGATCCAGCAGGGTCAGTTCTTTCAGGCGCTTATCAATCCGTCCTTGAACGATTTTTTCTTTGATATTATCCGGCTTGTTGCCTAAATCGTCCCGTCCCATCTCAATGGCTTTTTCGCTGTCTGCCAAGCTTTGGGGAATGTCTTCGATGCTGACGTATTCGACATTGGGACAGGCTGCAACTTGCATGGCAATATTGCGAACCAGCGCGTGGAATTCTTCACGACGCGCTACGAAGTCGGTTTCACAGTTGACTTCCACCAGGACGCCAATTCGACCTCCGGTGTGAATGTAGCTATCCACCAGTCCCTCGGCTGCCAAGCGCCCTGCTTTTTTCTCCGCAGAGGTGATCCCTTTTTGCCGTAGCCATTCTACAGCTTTGTTCATGTCCCCATCGTTTTCGATTAGGGCTTTTTTGCAGTCCATCATGCCTGCGCCGGTTTTATCGCGCAGTTCTTTGACCACTTTTGCAGATATGTCCGCCATTTTCTCTTCGTTTTTCTCGATTTACACTGTCCCAGAATTCTGGGGTTTCGCCATCTGCCTTTCGCCTAAGAATAGACGATTCAAGTCTCGCTGGAACACTTTATTTTCAGCTTTTTGTGCAACTTCACCGATAGGAGGGTATTGTCGGTTAATTTCCCGGGTTTACTCTTACGCTTATGGGTGAAGTTGCGGCTTACTTATTGAAGTTGTTCGCTGCGATCGCTCTTATTTCTCGTCGCTTCCTTCTTCTTTGCTATCGGGTTGATCGGCTTCTTCCCCTTCTTCGTCATACTCATACTCGCCCTCTACGCCGTCGTAGTCGTATTCTCCATCTTGACCACTCGAATCGACTTCTCCATGACGTCCTTCGTAGATGGCATCGGCAAGTTTTCCGACGATTAATTTAATCGACCGAATTGCATCATC
>NZ_JAFLQW010000586.1 GCF_017313335.1 Phormidium pseudopriestleyi FRX01
GAAGTTTGGAGAGGTTGATGCTGAATTAGCCCAAATTATTGACGGGTTAATTGAACTGACTCCTTTGGAACGGACTCAGTTAATTATGCAATTGTCGCGGGAGGAAATTTTAGCCCGATTTGCGAATAATTGATAATTGGGTTAGGGATTAAAAACAGCGATCGCCTCTCAATCCAAGAGGGCGATCGCTGTTTTTTGACTCTAAACCCAGCGCGATCGCCCTTGGGCTGCTTTGAGGTCCCCAATATCCAGAAACCATTACATCATCGTTGAGGAGGAGTTGCAAAAGTGCCATCAAAGGATTAATCTTCCCTTAGATACCAGGCGATCGCCTGGGTGTCTGCTTTCTATCCAGATCCGTGCCTTTTCTCAGTCTGCATAACTCTGCATACATAACTTTGCGATTTTTCTCCCATCACATCAGTCCCTGATGTTTAGATGACTCCATTCATGAAACCACTCCTTTTCCCCGTCCCTTAGCGAGTAGCTTAACCCTCTGCTGGTTTGGGATAGCACCCACTCGAACTTCAGCTCAAATTGTCCCCGATCGCACGTTACCGGAAAATTCCCGCGTCACCCCAGATGACAACATCTTTATTATTGAAGGCGGGACCTCCACCACCGGCGGGACTCTTTTCCACAGTTTTGAGGAATTTTCTCTCCCTACAAATACCGAAGGATTCTTCAACAACACGAATCAAATCAACCAAATTCTCACCCGCATCACCGGCGGTTCTATCTCTAATATTGATGGAATTTTAAGAGCAAACGGCAACGCAAACCTGTTTTTACTCAACCCCAACGGCATTGTTTTTGGTCCCAATGCACGATTGGAACTCGGAGGGTCTTTTCTGGCAACAACAGGCGATCGCTTTGTATTTGCCGATGGTTCATTCTTTAGCGCCAGCAATCCCGAAACCCTACCCCTCCTCACCGTAAATGCGCCGGTTGGATTACAATTTGGCGCAACCTCCGGACCCATTTATATCTCAGGAATCGGTCATAATTTAGAAGTCGATGACTTGGGTGCCGTTGAGCGCAGCAATCGGTCCGATGGACTTCAGGTAAATCCCGGTAATAGGATGGCAATTCTGGGGTCAACAGTTACACTCGATGGCGGCAACTTAATCGCAGAATCTGGACGAATCGAGGTGGGAAGTGTTAGCGTAGGCAGCAATGTCAGTTTAACCTCAACGGCACAAAATTTAACCCTCGATTATCAAAATGTCACTGGGTTTCAAGATATCCAACTTACGGAATTAGCCTCAATTGATGCCAGTGGTCCTGGAGGAGGAGATATCCGCCTTCATGGACAAAATATTAATCTCAATAATTCATCGGTTATTTTGTCTTTAACTGAGGGAGAAGAAATTGGCAAAACTATAGAAATTAATGCTTCTAATTCCCTAATTTTAAGTCAATATTCGGCAATTCTTGCCGAAACTTATGGTTTGGGTATCGGGGCTGACTTAAATATTAATGCGGGAGGGTTACGGGTTGGAGATGGCGCAACTATATCCACGGGCGTGAATGGGGGGCAACCGGGAAATGCCTTAAATATTGATGTGCGTGAATTAATTCTCGAAGAAGGTGGACAAATTTCTGCTTCTAGCTTTTTTGAAGAAGGACAAGCCGGTGACATTAATATTACAGCCTCTGAATCGATTACAGTTAGTGGAGAAGGAGAAGATATAGGAGGATTTTTGCGTGCTAGTGGGATTTCTTCAACTCAAAATAATCCATTAGGAACTGGGAGTGGGGGTAATGTTATTTTAGAAACCCCCACTCTCATTGTAGATAGGGGAGGACAAATTGCAGTTGGAACGGTTGGATTGGGTCCAGGGGGCAATTTAACCATTCGGGTGACTGATTCAATTGAATTGATGGGAATGGCGGCTGATGAGAAATCTCCGAGTGGGATTTTTGCTTCATCGATGGGTTTGGGTCAAGCCGGAAATTTAACGATAGAAACCGACCGACTGGTTATCCGAGATGGTGCTAGTGTGTCCGCCAAGGGAGATACTCTAGGAGAAATATTACAGTTTTTTGAACTGGATAGTTTTGAGGAATTGCCCCCTGAAATTTTAGGGTTTATTTTAGAAGTGTTGCAACTTGAAACTGTCAGTCAAATTCAACCGGGTCAAGCGGGAAATATCAGGATTAATGCTTCCGATATTTTCTTGGAAAATCAAGGAAGCATCCGCGCTACAACGGCTGCGGGAGCGGATGCTAATATTGCAATCACCACGAATAATTTCCAATTGCGTCGAGGCAGTAATCTCACCACCAATGCGTCTAATTTGGCTACCGGGGGAAATATTGCCCTGGATACCCAAACCCTAGTTCTGGGAGAAAATAGTAAGATTACCGCTCAGGCGGAAGATGGACGAGGCGGGAATATTCAAGTGAATACTACGGCAGATATTCGGTCTGGTGATAGTTCAATTGATGCCAGTTCTCAACGGGGAATTGATGGGGTGGTGGCAATTAATCGCCCGGAAGTTGACCCGGCTGCTGCATTAGTTGAACTGGAAGAGGACCGGATTAATCCGGTTGCACTGGTTCCCCGAGGATGTGATGTGGGGGGTGGTGAAAATAGTAGTCGATTTATTGTTTCGGGATGGGGAGGTTTACCGCGATCGCCTCGGGAACCCCGTTCGTGTGGTAATAATTTTATCGATAATTTAGACCCGCTTCCTGAGCGAAATTCTAGCGGTTCTCAGCAGTTAGGGAATTTTTCTCTCGGGGAAGCTGTCCCGGTTCAAGGAATTTCAGAAGCATCGAATTGGCAGATCAATGAGCAGGGTGAGGTGGTTTTAATTGCTGCGGTTGAGAAGAGTTCACCGGATTTACCGGGAATTGCTTGTGATGGGGAGGCGCTTTCTCCAGGTTTCAAAAATGTAGGGACTGAGGTATCGGATGTCCCAGAATCGATTACGGTGGCTCACTTTAATGTGGTCGGCAATTCGTTGTTTTCTGAGGCAGAAATTAATCAGGTTCTAGCGCCTTATACGAATCGATCGCTCTCCTTTGTGGACCTGCAAACCGCTCGTTCGGCAATTACCAATCTCTATGTAAATGCCGGATATATTACCACCGGAGCCTATCTTCCGCCGCAAACCGTGAGGGAGAATACGGTGGAAATTGCGGTGGTTCCTGGGGTTTTACAAGAGATTCAGGTGAATTCAAGTCGCCTGGATCATTATGTGCGCGATCGCCTTGCGGTGGCGATCGGCAATGAACCCGTGAATGTGAATCGAATTGTCGAAGCGTTACGCTTACTCAGACTTGATCCGTTAATCCAAGAGGTCCAAGGGGAACTCCGCGCTGTCCCTATCCCGGGACAAAATATACTAGAGGTAAATATCATTGAAGCGTCCCCCTTTTCCGGGACCCAAGTCGTCCTAGATAATCGCCGATCGCCCGGAGTGAGCACCTTTCGTCAGCAAGTCCAAGGCAACTATAATAACCTCCTGGGACTGGGCGATCGCCTCTTTCTCAGTTATGCCCGCACTGAGGGGAGCAATACCTGGGAAGGGAGTTATATGGTTTCTCTCACATCGCATAATGCCACCCTCGGCTTCCGCTACAGCAACGGCAATAGCCAAATTGTCGAGTCTCCCTTTGATCGCCTGGATATCGAGGCGAACTCCCGTCTGTATGAACTCACATTGCGGCAACCCTTCCAAAGAGCAACCGATAATTACACCCGAGAATTTGCCCTGGGGTTCACCGCTTCCCGGCCAGAAAGTGAGACCTCTTTATTGGGCGATCGCTTCCCCCTCTGAGCGCCGGTGCCAACAATAATGGGGAACTGCGCGTCTCTGCCTTGCGCTTCTTCCAAGACTGGACCCAACCAACCGGATCAAGTTTTGACCCTGCGATCGACCTTTAGTTTAGGAGTGGATGCCTTTAATGCCACCGTAAATAATAACGCCCCAGATAGTCGCTTCTTCGCTTGGCGGGGACAAGGACAGTGGGTGCGGAGTTTCGGACGAGATACCCTGCTGTTTGTGCGCGGGGATGTCCAACTGTCCCCCGACAATCTGGTATCCTTTGAACAAATCGGTCTCGGTGGACTGGATACCGTGCGCGGTTATCGTCAGGATACCCTATTAACCGATAATGGGGTGTTGGGTTCTGTGGAACTCCGCTTGCCGGTTTTCCGCTTTGCTGGCGGGAATGGGTTGGTGCAATTAGCTCCTTTTCTGGATGTCGGCACCGGATGGAATAGCGCAGGACAAGACAATCCTGATACAACCTCTCTAGTCTCCATTGGCATTGGACTCCAATTAGAGTTAGGCGATGATTTAACTGCTCGTTTAGATTTTGGTTAACCCCTGGTTGATATTAATTTGCGAAACAGAACATGGCAAGAAAATGGCATCCATTTTTCAGTAAAGTACAATCCTTTTTGAACCGGGGTTGGAAATTTATCCTAATCAG
This sequence comes from Phormidium pseudopriestleyi FRX01, assembly GCF_017313335.1. Taxonomy (GTDB): domain Bacteria; phylum Cyanobacteriota; class Cyanobacteriia; order Cyanobacteriales; family Laspinemataceae; genus Laspinema; species Laspinema pseudopriestleyi. The sequence goes on from NZ_JAFLQW010000586.1 coordinate 4,447, forward strand.
TATTTTCGCAACAATTACTATCTTAAATCTACAAGGGGATTCACCAGTGTTTGCCTATCAACTCTTGGGTTAACCCGTTGCTCAAACTCAGAGTTCAGAAGGGGAAATGCGCTTAGAGGAAGGGCGGCGCTCATACGAAAAGCTCCGGTTTGCTGAAGCCGAAACCGTTTGGCACTCAGCAGTTGGATTATTATTTGGAGAGGAAAAAGCATTAGGGTTCAGTTATATCGCTTTAGCTCAATTGCGCCAAAGCAAATTGGATGAGGCAGAAACATCGATTCAGGAAAGTCTCAGACTGTTAAATCAGGTCAGGACACCGGGAACATCCGAGCGAAATCAAACCATTCATGCTCGGATTTTGACCACAGCAGCCCAGATTAACTTAGCCAGAAATCAACCGGAATTAGCCGAACAAGCCTTAAAGCAGTTGGCTGAAGCGACCGCAATTTATGAAAGACTAAACCAGGCAAAATGGATGATTGCCAGCCAGATTAATCAAGCCCAAGCGATGCAGCAATTGGGAATGTATCGCGAAGTATTGAAAACTTTAAAAGATTTGGAAGACCCGATTATCAATCATTCTGAACCGGCGATTCGATTGAGTGGTATCCTCAATTTGGGGAAAACTTATCGGGCGATCGGGGTGTTGGACCAGTCCTACTGTGTTTTACAAGCTGGACAAGAAAATCCGGAGATTGCATTGGAATTGGGAAATACAGCCCTGGCGATCGGCAACCGACTCAAAGACGAATTGGATTCTATAACTGAATTGACGTTTGAGCCTATTTTTACAAAACAACAGACACCAAAGTGTAAATTTCCAGTTGAATTGGATAGTCAGGTTAACGCTTGGGATTTTTATGAAAAAGCCAACGAATTTTATCAAAAAGTCTGGAATTCTCCCATAGTCAAAGCCGAGACTCAAGTTCAAGCAATGCTGAACAATTTGAGCCTTTCATTGGATTTAAAAGACACCGAAGGATTAGAGGTGGAAACGAGTCAGTTAGAGAGACAGGCCAACGAATTAGTACCTCAAGTTCTCCAACTGATTGAAATTATGCGATTGAATCGGGAGAAGGTGTACGATCGCATTTATTTAGCCCGGAGTTTAACTCCCCTGAACCCAGAATTGAGCCAGAACCAGTTAGAAACGGCCATTGTCGAAGCGCAGGAGTTAGAGGATAAACGCGCAGAAGCGTATGCGATCGGCGAGTTGGGATCGATGAAACAACAGCATGGGAATTTCACTGAAGCAGAACAGTGGACCCGACAAGCTGTCGCCATGACGCCACCGGATGCGATAGATATGAGGTATCAGTGGGAGTGGCAGTTGGGACAAATTTTGAAGGAGGAGGGGAGAACTGAGGAGGCGATTCACCATTATACTCAAGCGGTGGATTTGCTACAAAGGGTGCGTCAAAATTTAGTGGCGATCGCTGCTGGTATGGGGGAGATGAATGCGGACCTCCAGTTTGATTTTCGCGATCGGGTCGAACCCGTCTATCGGGAGTTAGTCGAGTTACTCTTAGACCCCCAAGGGAATGAAGTCACCAGTCAAGATCACATTCAAACGGCTTTAGGTGTTATCGAACTCCTGCAAGTTGCTGAATTAGAGAATTTTCTCCAATGTGACTTGCAACCGGAACCCCAGGTTCAGTTGGCCCGCAGCGTTGCCGAAGCTAAACATAAGGTTGCTGAAAAATTAGAATTAATTTTCCAAAAATATCCAAACTATGCCCTGATTTACCCAATGATTTTGCCCAACAAGCTAGAGGTAATTTTAGCTTTAGCAGAACAACCCTTAGTCCATCATTCAATTCTCAAGCCAGCCGCAGAATTTAAAGAGACTCTCAAAAAATTAAAAGCTAGATTTAGAGATAGAAGTCAATCGGAAAAACTTCAAAAATTATCTTATGAAGTATATCAATGGTTGATTGAACCTTGGGCAGATCGCGTTCAGAGCAAGCCGCTAGTTTTCATTCTGGACATTCCCTTCCAAACTATCCCAATGGCCGGATTATACGATAAAATCAATAAAAGATATTTAATTGAAGACCATGAAATATCTTTAATGACTACCCTACAAATGTTGATAAAAAAATCGCCGAAAAATGAACTTATCCAAATCTTAAGTGCGGGAATTAGTCAAGGCCGTATGGAACGAAATATTGCCTTTAGTGACCTATTTTTGTAGAAAAAGAACTCACTAATATCAGCAATGAGTTTCCTAAAAGTAAACGGTTTTTTGAGGAAGATTTTACTAAAAATAATTTTAAAACTACCCTGGAAAATAATACATTTTCGATTCTTCATTTAGCCACTCATGGGCATTTTAGTTCGCAACGTTATTTTACATTTATTTTGGCGGGAGATGGAATTATTGATTTAACTGATTTTAACAATTTGTTCAGAACCAATCAAAACGCTCTAACCAATCAAATTCAGTTATTAGTTTTAAGCGCTTGTAAAACTGCCGAGGGAGATCGCAAATCTGCTTTAGGAATTGCCGGAGTAACAGTCAATAGCAGAATTAATAACACAATAGCATCTCTCTGGTCTGTAAATGATGAATCGACTTCTATACTGATGAGTCAGTTTTACAAAAAATTGAATCAATTTTCTGAAAGTTATGAGAATGGAAATATTAATATTTCTCAGGCCCTGCGCGCCGCTCAAATATTTTTAATTGAACAAGGAAAACGAAACCCTCGTTACCGACATCGACATCCCTATCATTGGGCGTCTTTTATTTTATTGGAAAACGCTCTGTAATTTTTTTGATTTGATTTCTTAAGTTTGGATAAAATCCACCTATCGAATCCAAAGATAGGTGGATCATAATTTTAATTGCCAAGACAGTTCATCGGTTGATCTATTATATTATTCCAATAGTTACGGCGATTCTCGTCGAGTTGATCAGCAACGGAATCTAAAAGAGTTTCCCATTCTTGTTTTAGGTCTTCGTTGGTTTTATCCCCGCATCGCTTGACGGCGAGGGCATCTACCTGATCATACCAAGGTAAGCGATCATCCCCTAAAAAGTCATTGTCTTGAATCCGGTGAATCCATCCTTGAAGGACAATATTTTGACTTTCATCTTGAGGATTACATATCACAGATAAATACCAATTATAGTCTAGGTTTTTTTCGAGGATATATTTTTCTGGAATAGACACTTGAAAAAAGCCAGGATTGTTCGGTAAAGGAATCTCAATCGGTTCAACAAAATTTTTGTCGTCTTCTTTAAGCATATTAAATCTGGCTGTAATTTGATTGTCCAAAGTATAAGGAGAATAAAACCAGAAACTAGGTTGACTTTTTAGGGTTTCTCCTATTCTTACAGCAGGAGCTAATGCGGTTAATCTAAGGTTCTCACTAGGCTCAACACTACAGATTCCCCGACTTCCTGCATCTACAACATCACTGATTGGCTCTTCATCCTCAAAGTTTTGCTCTTCATCATTTTGATTGGATAAAACGTTCATCGATAGACTGAGAAGCAGAATTAAAGCGGGAATTAGACGGAAACCGATTGTGTTGTGGAACCAGGGTAATTTACTTTTCATGATTTTCAAAGATTTAGGTTAAAATAAAATCAGATTTGGTAGTTTTTGTACAATACCAATTTTCCACTTGTTAAGATTAAAGCCAAAGCAGAAGGAATCAGAGGAATCCACCCCCCTTGGAGAAATAAAACCCAGCACACTCCGCCCAAAATGCAGATTGCAGTAATGCTAGATAATCCCAGGGTTAGTGGCGATCGCAATTTCCAGACTAATAAACCCCCGATTAAAGACCAAGAGCCAATCCAGAAAATTTCTTGCCACTCGGACCACCACCAAAAAAGTGGTCTTCCGTCTAAAACTGCACTGATAATTTGACTGATTTGATGAGCTTGAATTTCCACTCCGGCCATATTGTTGTTCAAGGTATTTCTAAAAGGAGTTCCATGACTATCTGACTCAGTTGCTCCAATTAAAACAACGCGATTATGAATTAAATTGGGCAATTCTAAATCATGAACTCCTTCCAACAGACCTCGAAGAGAAATTGTTTCAAATTCAGCATTCCGATAATTTAATAAAACTTGATATCCATGAACCCGATTGCTAGGTAATTGATAGCCTCCTGCATTAAAATCTAATTTTCTAAAGAGCACACCCTGAATTTCTCTTTGTCCATCCGGTAAAGTTTTCATCACAGAAGGTTGATTTAAAACAGTCTCTAAATACCGTAAAGCAACCCGGAGATTTAAAGAAAAACTGGTTGGGCATTTATCCATTGATGGAGCGCCAAATAATTGCCTACGAATTAAATTGTCAGGGTCAAATGGCACATCGGTAAACCCAATACTTTGGGTTTTGGCAAATGTATCATTGATTCTAATAGATGGAACATTTTGAGAATCTCCAATTCTACAAACCCCGATCATTTGCTTTTGGTTGATCAGGGTTTCTAGGGTTTCGGATAGTTTAGGATTTGTAAATGCCTGTTCTTGATAAATATCAAGTCCAACTATTATGGGCTGATCAGGTATAATTTTTTGGTTAATTTGATTAAATGCTTCTTCAGCCAAAGAAAATCGATTAGTAAAATTTTTCTCTTCGTATTGGTAATCTATATCATCATCATCTATCGTGATCAGTAAAATGCGTTCATCAGGCGCTTCTGGCGGTCGCGATCGCAGAAAAAAGTCGTAGGCAGCTAACTCCAAGGGTTGTAATAATCCCAAAATTCGGGCTAAGACGACAATAAAGGTACAAACCAAACTGGTTACCGTGGCTTGCTTCAACGAAACTCTATTATGTAAATCCCCCCACTTCAGGGGGATATGGGCTGGATTTTGACAAACGATTGGTAGCCAATTGAGTCCCGGATATTTATCTTGAAACTCTTCGGCAATTCGCTCTTTAGCGCGGCGGACTGCCACATACAAAGGACGGTTATTATCTGCATATTCAAGCAAAAAATATTCTAAAAATTTCTGAGCGGCATGGTCGGGAATTTGTTCGCGCATTGCGATGACAACTGGTATTTTAAAATCTACCACCAGTTCGTATGCAAATTCTAGTCCTAAACAGGAATTTAAAAGGACTATTTTTAAATGGCGATCAACAATGGCGGTTTTTAAAGTATTTTTAAACTCAGAGGGAGTTAAAGATTCTGTTGAATTGAGATAAATCTTACCTTTTTGGGAATCTTTATCTCGGTCTCCATGTCCAGCAAAAAAGAAAATATCCCAGGATTTGTCCCATAACAAATTTCTGAGATGATCCCCAGTGGGTTCGATAATCAAGGTGGGTTCAGCGCCCACGGATTTTAAGCGTTCGATTTGTTCACGATCAGGCTTGGTATTAATCCTCTCATCGCTGCCAAACACGGATAAAATTCTGACGTTTTTTCTGGGGGTGGCTTTAATCGGTTTTTCTCCATATTTGGTATCAAAGGAGCTAAATACGACTTCGGCGTTGGGATGGGTTTCAAAAAAAATCCAGGCAGACCAGGGAATTTGCCAAAGGTTATAATCGCTGGTTTTAATCAAAAATCGAATGTCTTCTTCGGGGTGTAAATAAGTCAGAATCCTATCAGCGATCGCCCGAAATCCTGGAGCATCTAACCATTCGTTGATTTTCTGTTCCAGGGTTTGAGAGAGTTTTTGACATTTGGCTAAAGACACATTAGAATTATTCTCTACGCCTAAAAACCGAAATTCTCCCCCGCGATAGATTTGTTCGAGTTGTTCATAATTATCTTGCCAGATTTGATAAGATTGGTAAATCTCTACCGCTGGGGGGAGTTGTCCCCAGATGTTTTCGGTGAGGACTTTGCCATCCCGTTCTTCTTCGGAGATTTCAATTAACTCGACTTGATAGCCCGAGGTGATGTCTCCCTCTAATGATAGTTTGACTAATTTTGCCATCCTTCTAGTCCTCTTAATTTCTTCTCAACTGTTGGGTGCTTAAATGGTAAAGTATTCGAGAATGTTACAGTTTCCTAGACTGATGCTGAGAAGAAACTCGGTCCCTGGTGAGCTACAAAAGGGTTGGGGTAATTGGAGAATATTGGTTGCGGTTTCAGATTCAACTTCGACTAAAATTCTGCCGTTGTCATCTAATAAGGCGAGTTTTAAATTGGGGGATAAGCATTCGGTCCGATCGCCTGAATTAAAGGGACGCAGTTGGGGTGAAATCCACAAGTTTCCTTCGGTATCCTCCATTAAATCAATCACGAGGGCGATCGCCTCCTCACCTAACTCCAATTGTTTCACCCGACTCACCATTGCTTTCGGTTCCACTGGGGCGCGTCGGAAGGTTCCCGCTAATTGGGAAGAGCCAAAGACATCTTGATAGAGTTGCCAACCGATCGCAATTAATTCAGTGGCGATCGCACTCCCTTGCGTCTGGAACCATTGAGTTAAAGCGGGGGGTTGTACCCGCTGCTGATAAAGTTCCTTGCGCCAGGTTTCGTTTGCCATTAATCCCCCCCATTGAGCAAAGGGCAGTTGTAGTCGCAGGCGCGGCGATCGCAATGCTGCGGGGGACAACGCTCTCACTGCATCTTTGACGCTAGTATAGGACATCGGGGGCAACGGAGAAACGGGTTTAGCTTGATGAATCCCCAGGGTTTCCCAGAGGAGAGTTAAATCTTGATGCCAACACTCCGGGGATAAAGCATAAAGGCGACTGCTGCGAGTATAAGTTGCCTGGTTTTCCAACTCTACATCCGTCACAAACCCTCGCACACAACTCCAACAATTTTCTTCTTCGTCATCCAAGTTCACTTGAATTGACACATAGTAATCTGCCCGTAATTCAGGAATATCAATCCACTCCCGAGGCACAATTAAATCATCGGGATTCAAGGTTTGACTGGGAATCAACACCAGTCGATTTTTTCCCAAGCTAATGGGAACTCCCTCTATAAATTCCCACAGACTTTCTAAGTCGGTGAGATCTGGTTCCACTACCTGAAAATCTCCCTCAAATCGTTCCGAAACCCAACTCCTAAACCCCTGCAAGCATAAGTGTCCGAGATAGGCTTGATTTCGAGCGATGGGGTTAGAATGGCAACGAGACTTTTGCCATGCTTGAGTCTGCATTTCCAACGATAGATTAAAATACAATTGATCCGGAGCAATTGGGGCAAATGGATGGATCACATTGGCACTCATGTCAGTTTCTCCTTATTTTAAAAGATTAAAACCATTTTTTCAGAACTTTCTCTAAATCCCCCTCACTGAGGGAGACGGCTAACTGTTGTTGACACCAATACTGGATAGCCTCTAAAAATAGCCCTTCCGCTTGAGAGAGTTTGTTGACCACTTCCTCAGCAGTAACTTGATACCCAACACTCAGGCGATCGGCGATTTTTCGAGGTTTCAACCGTTGTTGATAATACAAAGTCAAAAGTTGATACTCCTCGGGATATCGGGTGGGAAATCGGGGAAGAACTTGGGTTTGATAATGAGATTTTAACCAAGTTTTGACGGTGGTGGTGACCAATTCCGTGAGTTTGAGGTGCAAAATCATCTGCAATTCTTTCAGGGATGCCGAAAGCTGACGGGTCATATAATTTGCAGTACAGTTTAACTTTTGAGTGACTTCTTCCGGAGATAAGTCGGTGCCGTAGATATATCGGAGGATTTTTTGCTGTTCCTCGTTTAAAGTGGCAACCCCTTCTAATATTTTATTAGAAAGCAGGTTAGGTGAATGAATGGAATCTTGATCAGATTGCACCACCAGTTGATCGGTGGATGTCTCCAGCCACAAACCAATACAAAGCACTCTTAGCAAGGGATGTTTCGCCCGGTCTAGTGCTTGCTCTACTTCCCAACTCTTGAGCTTGGTTTCAGAGGCAATTTGATGAATGGTTTTCTGCTTTCGATAGTGCTTTTCTAACAGGGAGCGTTCCGGCTTGGATAGAGATTTACACAGGGTTTCCGTCAGAACTTCATGAATTTTATGTGAAAATTTAGGATAAACATTCCCCTCCAATAACCACTGTTCTAAATCATGATTGACTCCGGCTAGGCTGATGCCTTTTTTATCCGCTAACCACTGGCAGAATAAGGAGAGGAGGGGCTCGATATAGTCGGACTCTCGGCGGGAAATTTGGCTTTGATGAACCCCAAAAATTTGCCCTACATCTTGTTGGCTGAGTCCCATGCCATAGCGCAGGGGTAAAATTTTGACAATATAATCGGGTTTTTCTCCCTGAGCGATCGCCTGATAAAAACTTGAGTTGAGTTGCGCCAAATTTTCGGTCAAAATCTCCTGAACATTCACCAACAAATCCGAGGAATTGGAGGAAAAAGTCGCCTGGACAACTGGCTTCTGAAGACTCAGCTGATCCAATACATCGGGATTATTAAGATTGACTTCATCAAGTAGCGCACTGTTTCGCAAGGCTTGGACTGATTCCTGCATCCACTGTTCGAGATGTTCTGGGTTTCTGGTGGTATCTTGAAACACCGCCAAAGGGACTCCCATTAATTCTTTTTCTTGATTGTAGTAGCGCGAAACTTCCGCATAATCTTCCCGGTGAGGATTCGGCCAGCGATCGCCTTTTTTGCGCCCGGGATGATTGACTCGGTTATCTTTATAAACCGACTTAAAATAATCCCATGCAAAAATATATCGTTCAATCAGTAGATCCGAAAGACCTTGTTTTTTCAAAGATTGTCTTAACTCGCTTTCTTTAGCCATACAGAGCAGCCTCCAATCTGATGCTCGGGAAATTCCAAACTGTTCCAGTCCCTCTAAAATCTTGTACTCAAAAGCCCGTTTAAAATAGAATTCTATAGAGAATTTTCCCTGGCTTTCTTGGGCAACACGGAGAAAGTTTCCAACAATTTTAATAATTTCATGGGGATTATTGATAATATCCTGAACTTGAAAAAACCAGTGTTCCCAGGTATAATTTTTCAGCCGCTTCCAGCTTTTAGATGTTTTTTCAACGGCTCGGTAAGCGGGTTCATCCAGATCAGCACAGAGTAGGGGGTAGAGTTCATATTTTTGTCTAAAGCCCTTCCCCCTCTGCCTCGGCTGTCCCGGATCAATCCCAGCGAATTGCTCTGCCTGCCAGAGTTGCGCTAAATAAATCACGAATTTATTCCACTCTTCCAGTTCCCCCTCGGGTTTATACAGATTTTGGATAAACTCATCGGTTTTTTTGATTTGTTCCAGAGAACGATGAGCGTCAGTTTTAACAACCCATTGGGGCTGATATTTGTTATGGTAAAAGCCAATTTCCAGGCTAGTGGTTAGTTTCTCATCGAGAGAAGTGCGGAAGGGGACGTGAGGTAGAAGAGGCATCATCTTGATTTTCCCTGAACTCATAAATTAATTTGAGTAGAGACCCTGACGAACAGTGTAATGCACAAGTAAGCGATCGAGAAATAGAGGAGTCCAAAAAAATAAATTATCCAAGTTCTGTAGTGAAAAACTTACTTGACTATGATTGCTGCGTAGGCAGGCGAGCTCCGCGAGTGCCCCACCGTTAACGGGTGTGGGTTTTGGGTATTTTATTTTTTGGAGTTCCCTAGAGGGGAGAACCCACCCCGGTTAACCCATCGATTGTTTCATTTTTGGACGGGAATAATGGGCGGCGATCGCCGGTTCTAATTCATCCAAAAATTCCCTCGGCATTTTTTCTTTGAGCATCAGCAAGACTTGCTCTCCCCGTTGACATTGCACCGGGTCAACTCCCGTCGCCATCACCGATTTTAGTCGTGGCAAGGCATCAGGAATCAGTTGGACTAAACCACTCATGCATCGGTAAAACTGTTCTGATTCGAGTTCCGCATCTTCCCGGGGTAATTCAATGCCAGCGCGAACTTCTCCCCTGAGAGCATCGTACTCCCACCGGAGCATTTTCGTTTCCCCGCAAAGGGAAAGCGGGGTACTCAACACCAACTCCCGATAGGGATGTCGGTGAAAATGGAGTAGACGCGGCACATAAATCCAGCAAAATCTGCCTTGTTCCTTTAACTCAATCACAATCTGCAAGGGATTGACAACTTCTGAACGAACCGCTGCAATAATTCGCGAATTCGCCGGATCAACTATATAGTTCCACTTCCAGGCGTTAAGGTACGCCTCTATCTGGGCCAGGGTGGCTCCCATCTGACTCTTTCCTAAATCGCCTACATCTGTGTAGTGGGACAAAAAACAAAAAGTTATGCACACCTCAGAAAAATTCGTCCCAAATTCTTGAACCTCAAAGATTTGGGCCGATTCAATCCCTAGAATAGGTCAAATTGCCAAGCTGCAACTCATACCAAATCCGGGTATCAAAAGTGGTTTTTATCGAGTAGCGGGCGAGGGCCGACTTCGTCCTTGTAGCCTAACCCTGTCAAGGGGGTTGCATCTTTTTGACGGATGAAAGAGTCACTACCAACGTTCGTAGTAACTCCTTCAGGGGTTGCCTGACTCGGTGAAGGAGTCACTACGAACTATTTTCTCTAAGGCGGATTGCGATCGCCCAGTTACTTTCTTCAGAAACTGTAAGCTGTTTTCCATCTAAATTGGATAATCCTAGCGAGCAAGATGTTTGGGTTCCAAAGGTTTCATGATTTCCTCACCTCCAATTTAGACAGGCAACAGCTTATACTCCTTTCAATTGTCAAAGGTCTATAAAAAGAAGCGCGACTCAAGGGTGGGTCTACACGGACAAAGCCCGAGAAGCGCGGCGTCAAAGCGAAAACCGACTTTTACCAACCGGATTTGATCTAACTTCTGCACCAACACATCAACCGCCTTGCGAACCTGAACCCCTAACTGGTTCGTCACCTCCTCCTGAGAGTCAGCACTTTTAGCCAAAAGCGCCTCCAGGGTTTCCTGATTTTCCACCCCAAAGAACCGGCGAACCCCCAACAAACTTCTAAAGGCGCCCAGGGTAATTTTTTCCTCTATCCAGAGATTAGTCTAATTCTAAAATAACTGGGGTGTGGTCACTGGGTTTGGGTAACTTCCTGGGTTCGCTGTCAATGGTACAACCGATCGCCCGTTCTTTCAGCTTCGGCGTTACATAATGATGATCGATGCGCCAGCCGCGATTTCGGGTGAAAGCACCGGCGCGATAATCCCACCAGCTAAACTGTCCCGCTTCTTGATTAAAGAGGCGGAAGGCATCGGTTAATCCCAGTTCTAAAATGTTAGTTAAGGCTTGCCGTTCTGCCGGGGAAGCCATGATATCATTCGAGGTGGTTTTCCGATGAATATCTCTGGCTTCTAAGGCAATATTAAAATCACCACAAATACACAATTTATCGGTTTTGTCAAGAATAATTTTAAGATAGTTTTCTAGGGTTTTAAGCCAAGTTAGTTTATAACTATATTTATCGCTGCCAACAGATGAACCATTAGGGACATAGAGATTGAGAATGCGAATATCTTCAAAAACTCCGGTAATGACGCGCTTTTGTTCGTCTAATTCGGCGGCTTCTGGACCGAGGATGGGGGTAAAGCCAATGCTAACGTCGGTGAGGGGACTTTTACTGAATAAAGCAACCCCGTTGTAGGATTTCTGGCCGGAGATATAAAGGTGATAGCCTAATGCTTCTAAAGCCGATCGCGGAAAATCCGCATCCACCACCTTTGTCTCCTGCAAGCACAATACCTCAACGGGGTTGGTCTGTAACCAGTCGGTTACCTGTTCTAATCGAGTTCTAATCGAGTTAACGTTCCAAGTCGCAATCTTCATGAGTTAGGAATTAAGGATGAGAGGTTAATTGTACCGCGTTTTCTCTCATTCCTTAACCCCTAACTCATACTGATTTATATGATGCAGTTCAATCCGCCGGATTTTTGACTAAAGCGGATGTTTTCGCTATAGTCAACTGGACAGTCAATCACTGCTGGAACATCTTGGGCGAGGGCTTCTTTTAGGGTGGGAATTAAATCCGCTGCGGATTCGATTCGATAGCCTTTTAATCCCATACTTTCTGCAAATTTCACAAAGTCGGGATTGGTGAATTTGATGAAAGCCGATTCGCCATAGTGGTTCTGTTGTTTCCACTCAATCAGTCCGTATCCGCCATCGTTAAAAACGATTGTCACGAAGGGGGTCCCGACGCGCAAGGCGGTTTCTAATTCTTGGCAGTTCATCATAAATCCGCCATCGCCGGTGGCGGCGACAACTTTGCGATCGGGATAGACTAATTTAGCCGCTAATGCGCCAGGAATCGCAATTCCCATAGCAGCAAATCCATTAGAAATTAAACAAGTATTAGGCCGATCGCAATGATAGTGACGGGCAATCCACATCTTATGAGCACCCACATCGGAGATAACAATATCATCCGGTCCCATCACCTGCCGCAAGTCATAAATCAGTTTTTGCGGTTTGACGGGAAATCCATCATCATTGGCATACTGTTCATAATCGGCGCGAATATCGGCGCGAAGTTCGCAAGCGTGGGGGGTGGGTTTACTCTGGCGATCGGCGCGATGCAAAATTTCCATCAAGGAGTCCGAAATATCCCCAACTACTTCGACAATCGGGATATAACTACTATCAATTTCCGCCGGAGTTGCATTAATATGAATGATCGGAATCTTCCCGTCTGGATTCCATTTTTTCGGGGAATATTCAATCAAATCATAGCCAACAGCAATGACCAAATCCGTTTGCTCAAATGCACAGGTAATATAATCACGCTGTTGCAATCCCGTTGTCCATAAGGCAAGGGGATGAGTATAGGGAATTACACCTTTCCCCATAAAGGTATTAGTCACTGGAATATGCAAGCGAGTGGCAAATTCAGTTAAAACTGACCCAGCATGAGCGCGAATTGCTCCATTTCCCACTAAAATAAGAGGATTATTGGCCCGAGAAATGGTGGCAGCGGCTTCATTTAATCCTTGATAAGAGGCATAGCTTTTTTCTTGCTTATCTTTTCTCAAGGGTTCACCGACAACCGGCATGGCAGCAATATTTTCCGGTAAATCGATATGAACCGCCCCGGGTTTTTCGGTTTGTGCGCGTTTAAAGGCTTTGCGAACAATTTCTGGGGTGATGCTGGGACGGACAATTTGGGCGTTCCATTTGGTGACGGGTTCAAACATCGCCACCAAGTCTAAATATTGATGGGATTCAATATGCATGCGATCGGTCCCAACTTGTCCGGTAATGGCAACCAGAGGAGCACCATCTAAGTTGGCATCGGCGACTCCTGTAATCAGGTTGGTGGCACCGGGACCCAAGGTGGAGAGGCAGACTCCGGCTTTTCCGGTCAAACGTCCATAGACATCAGCCATGAATGCCGCGCCTTGTTCGTGACGGGTGGTAATAAATTGAATAGAAGAGTTACTCAGTGCTTTTAAAACGGCGAGATTTTCTTCTCCAGGAAGTCCGAAAACGTATTGCACGCCTTCATTTTCCAGACAATGAACTAATAGTTCGGCGGTGTTAAGTTCACCCATAATCTTGTGTTACCTCAGAGAAATGCTGGATTGATGACGGTGGGAAAGGTGCGAACCTTCGGGGATTACCGAGGGTTTCAATGAGTGCAGAACCGATGAAAATCGGTCAGGATACCGTTGGGTTTTATTTGACCCAAACGCTTTTGATGTTCACGAATTCGTGAATGCCTTGAATGCTTAATTCGCGTCCATATCCAGACCGTTTGATGCCACCAAAGGGTAGGCGTGGGTCGGATTTGACTAAGCCATTAATAAAGACGGCACCGGCTTCGAGTTCTTCGATAAAGCGATCGCATTCTTGGGGTTCGTTCGTCCAAGCCGAAGCACCCAAACCAAAGGGAATATCGTTCGCCCGGGCGATCGCTTCGTCAATATTGGCAACTCGAAATAATAGGGCCACGGGGCCAAAAAATTCTTCCCGTTCTGCCGGTATTCCTCGGGGAATATCGGTGATTAATGTCGGAGGATAGAAGTTTCCGGGACGATCAATTAAAGGAATGCCCCCAATCGCCGCTTTTGCTCCATTTTCAACGCAAGCTAACACTTGTTGGTGTAATTCCTCTAGGATTGATCGGGTGGCTAGAGGCCCAATATCCGTTGCCGGATCCATTGGATCTCCCACCCGTAATGCCTTGAAATGCTCAATCAAGCGTTGCTCAAACTCGTCGGCGATCGCTTCTTCGACGATGAAGCGTTTTGCTGCGATACAAGACTGCCCATTATTAATCATCCGCGCTTTCGTCGCCGTTGCGGCGGCAACTTCTAGATCCGCGCTCTTCATTACAATAAACGGATCACTCCCTCCTAATTCTAGGACAGTTTTCTTGATATATTTCCCCGCTTTTTCAGCTAAACTGGAACCGGCGAACTCGGATCCGGTCAAAGCCGCAGCCTGGACGCGCTCATCGGCGATCACGTTCCCTACTTTGTCAGCACCTATTAACAAAGTTTGGAACACTCCCTCGGGAAATCCCGCTTCGGTAAAAATCTCTTCAATGGCGAGGGCGCATTGCGGTACATTGGAAGCGTGTTTAAGTAGACCCACATTCCCGGCCATCAGTGCCGGTGCTGCAAACCGAAACACTTGCCAAAATGGAAAATTCCAGGGCATCACCGCCAAAACGGGGCCGAGGGGTTGGTAGCGCACAAAGCTGGTACTCGCATCGGTTTGTCCGGGAAGATCGGCCAGGAATTGGGCGGCATTCTGGGCATAGTACCGACAACCCACAGCACTTTTTTCCGCCTCGGCGATCGCCGAAGCAAGGGTTTTGCCCATTTCCAGGGTCATGATTTTCCCATAGTGCTCTTTATTTTTTTCCAAAATATCTGCGGCAGCATTCATCCATACCGCCCGTTGGTCCAGGGGAATCCGCCGATATTTTTCAAAAGCCTGTTGCGATTTTTCCAGTTTAGCCTGGATTTCGGCATCGGTTAGGGGCGTAAAAGTTTGGATCGTTTCTCCCGTGACTGGGTTGATACTGGCAATAGCCACGATCTCATCTCCAATTTACATAATGATTCTAGCCTCAACAACAAAGTCTTGAGGCTAGATTGGTGGCACTGTTATTTTGTCAAATTTTCTGGGTCTGAAATGTTAAATTTCACGTCGATTTTTGTCGGAAATCTCCGGGGGAGCAAAAGTCCCAAATTTAGTATCCATCTGTTACAAAACTCTGACATTTGAACGCAACAACCGGCGGGGTGTTGCTGCCATCCCTTAAATCCCTTGCCTTTTTGCCTCCACCATCTGTCTAACCACCTCGGGCATTTTCGAGGTTGCCTCCCATCCCAGCTTGGCTTTTGCCTTGTCTGGATTGCCTCGACCGATCGCAATATCGGTGGGTCGATACAAACTGGTGTCAATATTGACCCACTCCTGCCAATCCAGTCCCACACTGGAAAACGCGATCGCCACAAAATCCTCTAACTGATGGGTTTCCCCGGTGGCAATCACATAATCATCGGGTTCGGGATGTTGCAACATCAAATACATCGCCTCTACATATTCTGGCGCGTAACCCCAGTCCCGCTGTACGGAAATATTCCCGAGATTGACTTTTTCGCGACTCCCCCCGGCAATCCGGCAGGCAGCCGCAATGATTTTTTGGGTGACAAACCGTTCGGGTCTCAGGGGGGACTCATGGTTATACAAAATTCCTGAACAGGCAAATAATCCGTAAGCTTCTCGATAGTTTGCCACTTCCCAAAAGGCGGTGGATTTGGCGACGGCGTAGGGACTGCGGGGCCGAAACGGGGTGGTTTCATCTGCCGCGCGATCGCCCGTATCTCCAAAACATTCGCTGGACCCAGCATTATAAAATTTAATCGTTTTTCCCGTAAACCGAATCGCTTCCAATAAGTTCAAGGTCCCGGTGGCAATACTTTCTAAGGTTTCTACAGGTTGCTCGAAGGATAGCCCCACAGAACTTTGTCCCGCTAGATTGTACACCTCATCGGGTTCAATTTTTGTCAAAATTTGTAACACACTGCGAAAGTCCGTTAGGGACATGGATTCTAACTTGACTTGTTCGCGAATGCCTAAGCGGGTCAAATTGCGAAAGGATGACATTTGCGCGTCTCGGGAGGTGCCACAAACCGTATAGCCCTTGGAGAGGAGTAATTGGGCTAGATAGGCTCCATCTTGACCGGAAATTCCACAAATTAGCGCTTTTTTCATAACTGAGTTTGCCTTCTATTGTTTAGCATTTTAAGAGTTGCGACTCTTTCAAAGATAGCTTAGATCCGCTTGGGCACTCTTTCTAAGAAGGGTTGCCCTTCACTCGGGGTTAAATTCCCGGTAACCTGGACATTTAACCTCAATAAAGAATAATCACCGGGAGTAAAGACGATGCCCTATTTAACGGACCCAACGGATATTAAAGATGCGATCGCCACCTGTACCCAAGTCAAACGTCTCTGGGTGGATACAGAAGTGGCGGATTATAAAACCAAAAACCCCCGACTTTCTCTGATTCAGATTTTGCCAGAATTCCCCGGGGATTTCCCCAATTCTCTGGAACTGTTCATGAACCGAGTTTATCTTTTAGATGTTCTCGATCGCCCGGAATTAACCCGAGAGTTTATCAACGCTATCATGAGTGAACCGGCTATTGAAAAGGTGTTTCACAATGCCAGTTATGATCTCAGGTTTTTAGGAAAATACCAGGCCAAAAATGTCACTTGTACGTTAGCTTTGGTGAAAAGATTGCCGTTGTTTATGGTGGAAACCTCCAATTTTCAACTAAAAACTTTAGCTTGTGAATTGTGCGGTTTACCCCGTCCCGATAGTTCTGAGCAACAAAGTGACTGGGGAATCCGCCCCCTAAGTGAGAATCAAATTCGATATGCCACCCTCGACCCGATTTATTTAGCTTATGTGCATCGGCGTCTGATGGAGATTGAAGGGATGACTCAGCGCGATCCGGCAACGGATAACGTCAAGGTCCTGGCGGCAGAATATCTACGATTAAAGCAGGAAGTGGCGTTACTGGAGTCGGAATTGAGTTATGTAGAACATCGCCTCAAATCGGCGATGCAAGCTCAACGGATTTCACAAATGCATCGGGTTAAATTTTCTAGTTATGCGCGATCGACGTATAAAACGCCGTTTTCAGAATTGGCGAAACTGGTGCAGGAGGAACAGCTTGATTTTGATTTTGTGCTGACTCTGACGAAGGATATGCGGGCTCAGTTAGATGCCGTCAGCGATCGCCTTCCGATGTCCGTTGAAACTTCCGAAACCCTCCAGTTAAAGGTCATTAAACCGGAGGATGAGTAACCGATGTGAGCAACCCAGAGGGACCCTATCCGGGGCAAGGGTGGGGTCCCTCTGAACGAAGCCATCTAAAATCCTGAAAGGGGATTGCAGAATTCTGAGAAATACTGTAAACTTTTGTAAATAGCACCCAGGAGGAAGGCAAAGTGACGACACAACAGGGATTTGGGAAAGTGCAACCGCGCAAGAAAACCGGCAAAGGCACGGCAAAGCGGGAGGAGGCAGCACAGAAGTATGAGAAAATGAAAAAAGGGGAAATGCCCGAATTTCATATTTTTATGCGGATGCAGGGGAAAAAGAACTGGTTTCCGGTGGGTTCGTTGATGGTGAATCGAAGCAGTCAGATTAATCAAGCGATTTTTGACACCGAGGAAGAGTTGCGAGAAGGCGGATTTCGATTGTTTCCCATTCTGCGAAAAAATCAACAAAATTTGGAGTATGGGTATCGCTTAAAAGGCAAGGAATATGCAGAAGATCCCATCGAATTAGCCGTCTGTCCTCCATCCAAACAGCCGAATTTTATCCAAGGTGCGATCGCCAAGTTGAAAGAGAGTTTTTCGGGTTCTAAGTAAAGGGCGATCGGTGAATTGAAAAGAGTTACAGTTAATGAGTACCGGGTGCGCGACAATCAGCGTAACGCACCCTTTCCATTAAGCGGGTAGCGCCTGGTTATTGTTAAGAAATATTAAGATATTGTTCGAGTTTCCCCTAGAATCCGGTAAGATATAAAACGATTCCGTAAGGCACCGGATTATCCGGGTAAAAACCTTGAGTTTCCATCCAGACCTTTGCCGAAACGAGAGCGAAGTCGAGAGCAAACTAATCGTCAGTTACTTGTTGCCAGCATTAGGCTATACCCCCGACAGTTGGCATCAAGAAGTTGCCTTTAGTAGCATTCGGTTAGATTTCTTAGCCTTCGCCATCCAAGCCGTTCCCTTCGTCCTCGATGCCAATTCTCCCCTGAGTGTCGTAATGGAGGCCAAAAGTCCCAAACAAAATCTAGACAAACACCTGAGAAAGTTTAAGCGCTATTTAACGAAACTACAGGTTAAATATGGAGTCCTCACGAATGGCAAGGAAATGCGGATTTATGAACGAGTGGGGGAGGAAATTGAGTTAGCCTTTCAGTGTTTGGGACAAGAAATTGAGGCAAACATTGAAGAAATAAATGCCTTAATTGGGAAAGAGAGCAGTAACCATAGACAAACCCTAGATTCACCGGATACAGACTCTAATCTCCCTCAAATTAGGGACGAGTCAATTTCTGAACAAGCATCGGAAACAATCCCTTTTTCCATCCCATTTCCAGAGGAACTATTTCCTCCGACTCCACCCCTTCCCGAACCCGTTGTTGAGCAAATTTCTAATAATAAGAGGAAATCTACATTGAAAGTAATTGCTGTTTATCATAACAAAGGCGGCGTCGGAAAAACGACGGTTGCAGTCAACTTAGCTGCCGCCCTCAGAAAAAAGGGAAAAAAAGTCCTATTAATTGATATAGATGCTCAATCTAATTCAACTTTTGCCACAGGATTACTTAAATTCATATTTGAAGAAGATGACAATTTAAGAGAGAATAATGTTTATCATCTTTTGGAATCTGGCGACTTTTCTTTTGTATCAGATGTTGCTCGAAAATCTGATTATTTTAATAATCCAGAAATTGATGTAATTCCTTCTCATATTACCCTCATTGAAGGGCAGTATAAATTGAATCAAATCGGCGCAAGTAAAACTCGGTTGGTTACCAAGTTAAGCCGAGTAGAAAAAGAATATGATTTTGTAATTATAGATACCCCGCCCTCGCGGGATTTATATGCAGAAGTAGCATTGATTGCTGCGGATCATCTGATTATTCCGTCTGATTTGAAACCTTTTGCTAACCAAGGGTTACCCAGTGTTACGCAGTTTATCAGCCAAGTGAATGAATTTCGAGAGATGATTGGAAAAGGACCCCTTAATCTTTTAGGCGTCTTACCTTCTAAAATTGCAACCAACGCGAAATTTTTGCAATATACTTTCCCCAAACAAAAGAGTGTAATTCCGGGTCGATATGGCCTGCCCTTAATGGATACAATTATTTACGAAAGAACCATTCTTTCTCAATGCACTAATCATACCAATACCAGCCCGCTGGGGGAAGAAATACCAGAACCCAAATCAATATTAGAGTATGATCCCGATTCTTTATCATCGGGAGAATTTGAAGCCTTAGCGATGGAAGTTTTAACAAAAACAGGAATAAACCGATGATTTCTTTTTCCCTAGTAGATGTTAAAAGTATCAATTCAACCGTATCTCGTTCCACTTTATCTGAAACAGTGTTGAATAGTCTTTCCGACCTAATTTTAGAGTGTGAAGGACTTTTAAAACCTGTAGTTTTAAAAAGAACGGGACCCGAAAGCTATACCGTAGTTGATGGACATTTAGAATACTACGCTGCTGTTAGAGCAAAAGAAAAAAATCCTCGTAAAGGGGAAATGGTTAATGCTTTTGTGATTTCACCAAAACATGAAGAAATCATACTCAAGCAAACTGAGTTATTGAAGAGTTTTGCAGAATCTAATACAAATCAAGGTGTTCAAAATTCACCGGCTCAAGTACCCATTGAATCTAATCAGCAAGATGTTAAAGATTTATCCGTTCAGACGCCAATTCAATCGGATGTAGAAGCCAGATTCATTAATATTGAAGTTCGGCTGGAAACCCGACTCAATGAATTAAAAGCTGAGTATTCTCAGAATCTCCAAAGAATGGAAGAGACGTTAAGTCAAAAGTTAGAGGA
Source organism: Phormidium pseudopriestleyi FRX01 (assembly GCF_017313335.1). Taxonomy (GTDB): domain Bacteria; phylum Cyanobacteriota; class Cyanobacteriia; order Cyanobacteriales; family Laspinemataceae; genus Laspinema; species Laspinema pseudopriestleyi. The sequence continues at coordinate 24,431 of NZ_JAFLQW010000586.1, forward strand.
AAGGTTAAAAGATATTGAAAACCGGAACCCCAAACCTGCTCCATTACTAGAATCTCTGAATAACTTAGAGTTGCCTTCACCCCAACTGGATTCGCAGTTGAAAAATGCTGGAGTCAAGCAAAATATCATCAAGAATATAGAGGATGAGCGAAATAAAACACCCTTTGAACCCTTCATCAATTTTGAAGATGTGGTTACCAGAATTAAGGGATTGGGTGATAAAACAATGATTAAACTGATTGATGGTTGGCAAAGGTAAGAATATCCTGACTCTGTAATTTTTTAGAAGAGTGGCAGTTTCAAACCTGCCACTCTGTCTATTTTCTAACCTTGTTGCCAAAGGCTTCTAACACACAAACTAACTGGGCTGATTCGGGGATTTTTTCATCTAAAATAAACAGCTTATTTTCTGTGCAAAGCTGAAAGATTAACTCTTTAACTTGATACTCTTGGACATCGGTAAATTGGTCTAAGGTATTTTGAATCAAGACGGTTTGGCCCATGATTTGCTGGGTACGAACTAAGGCGAGTAAATACTCTTTGGCTTTCTTTAAGGCTTTACTGCGATCGCCTGCGGGTCCAAGTTGTTTCGGTTTATTATCGCTGACTCCTATAATGCGGGTATATCCAGCAAATACGCCCAAGGTTTGTAATACCGGACATTCTTCTAAAATTTGAGCTTGGCGAATCATTTCTTGTAATTCTTTTAAGTTCGGGGTGAGACTTCCCACGACTAATTCACCAGCACAAGCGGCGTTGACTAAGCTATGATAAGTGACTAAATAATGGACCGATACCATATCCGGCAAAATGTGGCGATGGGGATGTCCGGTAAAAATTTGGGAGTAAAGTTTATTCCCCAGGTTTTTGCGCGTTCCTAAGCGTTCACCGCGAATTAAATAGAGGGTTTTGCAGCGTTGCATCGTCAGGGCTTTTTCGCAGGCTTTCATGATATGATAAAAGCTGACTAGATTGGGGTCTTCTGTCCAAACAATCCCTATTCTTCCCAGTTGCGCTGGCAGATGATAGCTGAGGGAATAACTGGCGTAGGTTGGACTGGGTAAGAGTTTTTGTTGAATGCCACTCACATTTAAGGCTTCAAGGGCTTCTCGCACCATTTGCATCAGTTCTGGGGCAGAAAATTGACGCAGGCGGGTGATTTTATCCTGGGTTTTATTAAATTCTTTCACCCAGACGAGGTGAAAGGCGGCAGTTACTTCGTTTATTGAAGGTGAGATGACCGATTCGGTCCTAGTTCCTGGCTGTTGTTTGGCCTCTTGAAACAGTTGTCTTCCCAGGAGGAGTGCAAACCGAGGCAAGGTTTTCCCCCCGGGAAATTTGGCCGCTAAATCTGGTTCGGTGATGGGATAGATGGGGGATAGGGGGAGAGTTTCGGCTAATTGGTGTAAGGAATACAATCCCATGGCTAACAATCCGGCAGCTTGATTGAGGTCGATCGCACTCAGGCGGATTTTTGTATCAATTCGGGCTAAATCTGCCGGTTGAATCCGTTTATAGTTTTGCTGCCAGGTATTGGTGATAATACTAATAATAATAACAAAGTTTTTGAGTTTTTGGTTGTGAATAATGGAATTAACATTAAATAACGCCTGTAAATTAATTAATCCATCTATCCCTCGGTCAATATTATCTAAGTTATCAAAACATAAGACAATCGGCTGAGTTGCGGAGGCAATTTTTCCAAAATTTGATAAAATTTGCTGGGCGGCATTTTCTGTATCAATGGACCGTTTAACCCGCAACAGTTTTAAACTGGATTCATCTAAATCATCCCCTTTCAGCCACTCACAAGCGAGGGGATATAATTTAGGATTGGTTAAGTCATAGAGAACGCCAAAGAACTCATTGGCGTTATAGATTCCGGCAGGATAGGTTCCTTTTAATTTATGGATAAACAGTTGTCGTTCTCCGAATACCCGTTTCATCAGCGTTCTATCTTGAAAGGCGGCTAATTCTTTTAGCCAGAGTAACAGTTGGGATTCGGTTTGACCCTGGGGAACATACATCAAACTATCGACGGTATTGCGGAGGGTATGCCGCCAAATAAATTCGCTTTCAGGCCAAGGTCCAATATAGGCAAAAAATGCTTGGGAATTGAGGGTACTTTTAATCCGTCCTAATAGATAACTTTTTCCGGAACCGGAATCTCCCGAGAGGAGAATTGTGCGGGTTCGATGGTCTTGGGTGACGGTATGGACGACGGAGGTAATTTCCGTTAAGACTTCTTGATGAATGGAATCGACGGTAAAGGCCGAATTTTGGTCTTCTTGCCAAAAATTCCCGGGTCTAAAGGTGGTGGAATCAAAGGGATTAACGGATTCTTGAATAATGCGGTCAATAGATGCCACGGCGGACTCCTCAGTGAGAGAATACAGGTTGTAATAGGGGTGCAATTCCGTCCAGAGGCGATCGCAATTCTCTAGGCGATCGCAATTGGAGTTATCGCGAAGAGTTGACCAAATAGACTAACTGATCTTCTAGTTTGGCATCAGGATTGAGAATGGCAACTTCCGGATGATTTTCGCAAAGATGTTCAATTAAATGATGAACTTGGGATTCGTTAATATGGGAAAATTGCAAAATCGCTTCTTGAGATAACCGTTGACGGGCCATACATTGTTGATTGATAGCCCGATTTAACAGAAAATCCTCCACAGGTTGCCACAATTCCCGAGTTGCTTCGCCAATGGGGAGACTGGGAACCAGTTCTAATTCTTGCAACAGGGGACAGTATTGCAAAATTTTGGATTCCCGAATCAGGGTTTGCAATTCGGTTAAATTTGGGGTAGCATCGCCGACAATTAAATCTCCGCCACAGGCATCATTGACTAAGCTGTGATAGGTAACCAAATAATGAACCGAGAGTAAGTCTGGTTTGAGATGATGATGACGAGATTTCCGGTAAATATCGGTATATATTTTGTATCCGGTATTGTTAGGATTGCCGATACTTTCTTCGCGGATTAGGTGCAAACTGTGGCATTGTTTCGCGGCGATCGCCTCTTGGCAGACTTTCATAAAATTGCAAAACTTCGTCAAATTGGCATCTTCACTCCATGCCACCCCAACGGTTTCTGAAGTTCCCGGGAATTGATAACTGAGGGAATAACTACTATAAGTCCGACTATCCAAGAGGCGAAGCTTAACATCTGGGACGGATAATGCTTCTAATGCTTCCCCTAACATGGCGATTAATTCCGGGGAAGAGAACTGTCGGATCCGGGAAATTCTCTCCTGAGTTTGCGTAAATTTCCGCAACCATAACAACTTGAAAGCTGCCAGCAAATCTGCTTTGGGTTCAGCGGTTGGAGGTAAACTTTTGACCCCGGGAACATTGGTCGCCGGTTCGGAGGAATGGGAGGGTTGTGAATCCAAAACCTGGGTATATTCTACCTCAATATATTCCAGGCGATCGCGCATTAATTCTAACTTGTGGTCCTGCAATAACTGTCGTCCCAACATCAGGACATTTCTGGGACGAGTTTTCCCCCCAGGAAACTTATCCTCCAACTTTTCTCGGGTGAGGGGATACAAATTAGACGGGGGTTGGGTGGCGGATTGACGATGCAAAATGGACAAGCGACTCGCCCAAATTGCCTCCCCTTGATAGAGACTAATTTGTTTGAGTTGAACAATCGCATCGAGTCGGTCCCTATCCGTTGCTTGGATGCGAAAGGCATTTTGTTTCCAAGTATCGGTAATGATGCTAATCATTACTAGAAAATTCTTTAATTTTTGGTTATGAATCACTGAATTTACCCCAAATAAACTGGGCAAATCAATGGACCAATCGGCTAATCGGGCAATATTATCTAATTGGTCAAAACATAAGACAATTGGCAGAGTTTCAGCAGAAATTCGGCCAAAATTTGCTAGAATTTTTTGGGCGGCATCTTCGCTATCGATGGAATGTTGCACCCGGAGGAGTTTGAGACTTTCTTCGTCTAAATCATCGCCGCGTAACCACTCGCAGGCAATGCTAGAAAATTTAGGATTGGTTAAGTCATAGAGGACGCCGAAGAACTCATTGGCATTATAGATTCCTGTGGGATAGTTATCTCTGAGATTGCGGATAAAAACCTGGCGATCGCCGCGAATCATATCCATGAGACTGCGATGTTCAAATTCCGATAATCCTTTTAACCACAAAATTAATTGAGAATCTTGTTCTCCCTCGGGAACTTCCAGCAAACTATCCACCGTGTAGCGGAGAATATGCCGCCAAATATAGTCACTGGCGGTAAAGGGTTCGATATAAACAAAAAAGGCTTTACGATTGAGAATCCGCTTGATTCGGCCTAATAAATAGGACTTACCGGACCCTGTTTCTCCTTCTAATAAAACGGTCCGAGTGCGATGGTCCTCTGCCACCTGATTGAGTAAGGTTTCGATTTGGCCGATCGCCTCTTGGTGAATCGAATCAACCGTAAACACCGGATTTTGTTTTTCCTGCCAAAAATTGCCGGACCAAAAGGTTTCCGCATCAAAAGGATTCGGTTCTCGCTGAATGATTTGTTCGAGTGTTGCCATCAGAGTACCTTTGGGTAAGTTGTCATTGGTCATTGGTCATTGGTCATTGGTCGTTGGTCATTGGTCGTTGGTGATTAGTGGGCGGTTTGTCCTTTGTTATCTTTGATTACCTATCCCTAAATTTATTCAGTAACAATAATAAAAAACAAGGGACCGCCGATATCTTGGGGAATTCCCAACTCGATTTGGTCTGGACTGTAAGACATTGCCTCTTGTAAAGAACTTAACTCAATGCGATCGGTGCGTTGTAAGCGATAAAGAGTGCGATCAAACTCTTCCCGGGAGAGGGGAGGTTGTAACTTTTGCCTCAGATGAAAAATCGGCAAATAGTTATCGGTTGATAATTCCCGATCTAACTTCTGAATGAGATGCACAATCTCATCATCGGATAACGGTTTAGATTTAATCACCTCCAATGATGGCAAAGGAGTTGTTGTTGCGGGGGATGAATTGGGAGGAAAAGAGTCTTCAGGCGATCGCAAAGATTTCCGCAAGAAGCGCAAATAATTCGTCAGCATATCCAAACTAACGACAGGTAACGTTCCACTGGGATTGTACTCTTCCCGGAGGTATTCCTGTCCTCGGGCTGTTAACCAGACCTCGGTAATTTGGATTTTTTCCGCCTTAATTAACCCTTTTTCTGCTAACCCTTGAATAACAGATTGCCGGGTTGCCGCCTCTAGCTTTGTTTGTGCCGGAGTGATGGTAGACTCAGCACAAGCAGTCAGGATAGCCACTTCTGCCTCGGCGATCGGCAAGCGGGTTGGATCGAGTTGCAGCAAAGATTTGCCTGCCGGAGAAATCGAAAATGTCAAAATCTCCTCGGCATATCCGACTAACTGGCGATCGGCGAGTGTACGACAGATGCCATCGCGTTCCGTCGCCTTAGTTTTCGGATTCGGTTTAATCTGTGTGATGGCGGCCCGATAATCGGGAAACCCTAGTAAATCTAGCAGAAACTTGAGCTCCTGCACTTCCATGTGCTCCCCCTAACTGGATTGGCAACGACAATAAGGACAAAACCTCTTATAACAGTTTAAATTGCAGGGAGACCTAGACGACTGCGAGAATTGTGTTGGCGATCGCCCCCGGGGGGACATGGCCCTCTGGAACCCTGAATGGAGATGGGGTAAATTGGGGAGACGGGGGAAATGTTTGTACTAGCGACAAGTGTCGTTATCCTCTCCCATCATCCATTATCCCTCTGCTTACCCTTGACAAACAACCAATGACAAACAACCAATGACAAACAACCAAAATATGGGTAGAGTTGCGGGAAAAGCGGCCTGGGTGACAGGTGGGGGTTCGGGAATTGGGCGGGCAACAGCGATCGCCTTGGCAGCAGAAGGTGCAAGGGTTGCCGTGACCGATATTGATGGAGAAAAAGCCCATAAAACTGCTGTAGAAATGCGAAAAAAAGGATATTCAACCCTGTCGTTTCAACTGGATGTTACCGATGAAAATCAGTGGCAAAAAGGGATAGAGTTGGTATTAACTGAATGGGGTCAACTGGATATTTTAGTGAATAATGCAGGAATCTCAGTTGCCCAATCTATTACTGACATGAACTTAGCCCAATGGCGGCAAGTGATGTCCGTGAATTTAGATGGTGTATTTTTGGGGACAAAATATGGGATAATCGGCATGAAGCGAGGCAAGGGTGGCAGCATTATTAATGTTTCCTCGGCCTCTGGATTTAAAGCCGCCCCCGGTGCCTCAGCCTATTCTACCAGCAAAGCCGGAGTGCGTTTATTTTCCAAATGTGCCGCATTAGAAGCTGCTCAAACTGAGCCCCGGATTCGGGTGAATACCGTGCTACCCGGTGGCGTGATGACACCGATGTGGTCGAGTATGGAAGGGTGGGAAATCTGGAAAGAACAAGCGGGAACAGAAGCGGAATTATGGAATAAATTAGCTGAAAATACCCCTTTGAAACGGTTTGCAAAACCCGAAGAAATTGCTTTAGCTATTCTATATTTAGCCTCGGATGAATCCCAATTTGTAACCGGAGCAGAATTAGTAATTGATGGAGGATTCACTGCGTAATCCGCATTTAAAACTGCCAATTTTGTAGAGAAATAGAGAAATGGAAATAAATTTATTGGCTTAGTTCAGTTGGAGAGGATTCGATATAAGGGATAAGAAACCGGTTTTTCCTCCTGGATTTGTTGGGGATTGCTATAGGTTTTGTCAAGAAACCTGGTGGTCTTCCCCTTGAAGTACCCCCGGAGTAGGATAAGGAGGCTTAATCAGTGGAATAATTCTGGAAGAGTCTTTTTAGGGAGAATATTCAGGGTGATTCGGGACATCTCCCAACCGGAATGATTTAGACTCGATAGAGCAAACCAATGGGTTTGATGCCGATGCAGTTCCATGACCGGCAGAGAGCGCCCGATTGGAGAAGAAACCAGATCAAAGGAGGATCGAGAATAACCCATGTTATCGTTTGATTATTATAGTAGTTTACCGGATTAAGGGTTGATGATTGTATGAAAATTTTAATGATATCTTGCACCTTTCCCTATCCACCCACACTGGGGGGAACCCATGTGAGGACCTTTAACTTAATGAAATATCTGAGTCAGCACCATCATGTCAGTTTAGTGACCCAGCGATCGCCCTCCGTCACCGATGCGGAAGTAGAACGGTTACGGGACTGGGTGCAAGATGTGGTGATTTTCCCTCCTCCGGGTGCAGGTGTAGGACAAGGCAGCTTAGGAAAAGTGAAGCGCTTCGCCAAATTTCTAACTCAAGGAACACCGCCTAACGTCCTGTCACGGTACTCGGCAAAAATGCAGCATTGGGTGGATGATTATGTAGAATCGGTGATGGCTAAAGGGGAGAACTCAGAATTTGCGATCACCTGCGAGCATAGTGTTAACGAGATTTATGTCCGTCCCGAGTGGTCCGAGGCGATCGCCAGTGTCGTAGATATCCACAGTTCCGTGTACGGGACCTGTCGGCAACTCTTAGAAACCAACACCTCAGAAAATACCCTACGCGATCGCCTGCAATTGCCCCTTTTGCAGAAGTATGAACAACGCTACTGTTCTAAATTCTCTGGGATTATCGTCACCACCGAAGATGACCAACAGCAAATCAAAGACTTAAATCCCGATGCCAACATTTCCGTCATCCCCAATGGCGTGGATTTAGAGATGTTTCCCGTTCGCGATGTCGATCCCGGGGGACATCGCCTCGTCTTTGTGGGGGCGATGGATATTTTAGCCAATATTGATGCCGTCAGATTTTTAGCCTTAGAGGTCTTTCCCTTAGTCCGCTTGCGGTATCCCGATGCCACCCTAGCCCTAGTGGGGTCCCGACCCGTACCCCAAGTCCAGGAACTGGCAAACCAGTCCGGAGTGACCGTCACAGGTCAGGTCCCTTCGATCGCCGAATATTTGCACCAAGCGACGGTTTGCGTGATTCCGATGCGAACCGGATATGGAATTAAAAATAAAACCCTAGAGGCAATGGCCGCTGGAACCCCCGTGGTTGCCAGCGATCGCGGATTAGAAGGATTAACAGTAGAGGGACCCAACGTCCCCTTACGCGCATTACGGGCCAACGAAGTCACCGCGTATGTGGCTGAAATCGGGCGTTTATTTGAAGACCGCCGTCTGCGAGACCAATTATCCGTGAATGCCCGACGACTCGTGGAACAGGACTATACCTGGGACGTGGCCGGAAGTCGCTACTCCAGCTTATTAAGCGAGTTATCCGCCCGTAAATCCTGATAGGATAGCAACACATTCAATTCAGATTGGGTCGATCCAGCGTCCTAGAAACCTATCCCCCTTACCTTTGATATCTCGGATGAACAACCCTATTCGCAAGCGAGCACCTCTGAGTCCGGCCACTGCGAACCGGCCATCGCGCAAACCAGTGCCTGCATCGCCTGCTGGGAAATCGCGAACGCGACCCTCTCGCGATCGGGTGTCGCCGCCTCGGAAAACGCCCCCAGTCTCTCGAACCCGGAAGGGCGATCGCCCGCCTGATCCCAAACCTGGCAATGGATTGAGTGCGATCGCCGCCATCACCGGCAGTACCACCTTATTCTTTTGCGGCGCATGGTTAAGCATTCGCCTGATTGTTGATCCCGCCTCCATCAACTGGGTACAACCCTGGTTACCTGCCGCCTCCCAAGTCCCGATCGCCAACAAAGAAGCCCCCCAAACCCTCCAGGCAATCACCGACCAAATTCGAGAAACCGGACTCATTCCTGCATCCACCCTCTCTCTCGATTCCCCACCCCAAACCTCAAACCCGACCCCCTCCAAAGCCCAACAGCAACTGCTGATGCCGGTGATGACGGAAATCCCCTGTTCCGGGACTCCAGAAGCCAATGCCTCCGGTTGTCAAGCCCTTGCCGAACTCCGGGTTTATCGCCCCGTCTTTAATCCCGACAATCCCAGTGACCCCCAGCCTTACTATCAACTCCTCAACAAGCTAGAAGTCACCGGACCCGACCAATCCGCCCTCGTTCCCACCTTAACCGACAGCGAAGCCGCCACCTTCAGCGTCGGCCCTCAACCCCTGACCCGCTTAGACCCGTTTGAAAACGCCCCAGAACTGGGAAATTGGTTTAACTTACACAGCGATCGCAGCGTCGGCAACCGCAAAATCGCCTACGGGAAAATCATTCACTACAACCCCGAAACCTTTCACCTCAGCGAAATGGCCGACTGGGTGAGTCCCGAAGGTCATCTCCCCGAATGGCAGGAAATCAGCGGAGGCGAGGACCCGGAACTGGTCATCGATCGCACCATCGGCATGGAACCCCAGTTCCAAACCTATCAAATCAAACCCGTCCAATTTTTCCTCAACCCCATCCGCCTAGAGGAAATCTCCCTCGTCGAACCCGTCCTCACTTCCCGCGCCTACCGAGATGCCCTCCTCCTAGCCAGAAGTGGCTTATGGTCTGCCTCCTGGGAATTAATGGCCTCCCTCAAACAAGACAGTTCCGGTTCAAGCTGGCCCCAATCCGCCCAAGCCCAACTGGATGTGCTCCGGTATCATGCCCAAATTACCCAAACCCAAGCCAACGCCACCGGGATGGAAGCCCCCCAGCACATCCTCACCGCCTTGATCGATGGCAACTGGAAAAAAGCCCTTGAGGTGTATGAGTTACAGCTTAAACTCGGGGATGATATGGGAAGCTTACTTACCGATGAAAAAGTTGCCTTGTGGAATCGCATCGAAACCGCAGTCCAAGTCAATCCCGGCCAATCCGATGCCAAAGCATGGGGGGCATTGGTCTTAGCCGCCCGCTACAATGACAGCGAAGCCGTTGCCTGGTTGGAAGAACAAACCCAAAACACTGCCCAACTGCGCGATCGCATTTATAATTTGCTCGATGCCCGCGCTAATGCCAGTACCTACGCCGCAAAACTCAAAACCCATAAAAGTCAAATCATCGGGACCGCCTCCATGCTGTCCCAAGTCAATCCCCAAGACTGGATTCGCCCCCAAGGCAGCCAACCCTTAGAACTGCAATCGGGACAAGTCTGGTATCAAGTCCAGGTGAGTGGGTTTAACGACTCTCGTCGCTGGCGACAGACCCCCTTCAACGATATTAATCTCCCCAAATCCGCCCTAGGAAATCATCTGTGGAAAGAGTTGGGATTACACAACGACCCTCAGATTCAAATCGGTGTCTGGATGCCCAATGGCGAGCAAAAAACCACCCTAGGGACCGTCAAGGGATTGCGGTTAGTCGAGGGAAACTTACTCCTGCTGACCACAAGCGATGCCATTCCCACCCCAGAAATTGGTTCAGGCGTGTCTAAACCCTTGAGTTTGACGGCAGGGGCCCTTTCATGGCGATCGCCCACACCCCAAACCCTCAAACAATTGCAACGGGATGATCCTGAATGGGTGGAGATGCTACTTCCTTCCTTGTGGCAGGAGTTGCAAACCGCTGGACAAGTCCCCCAGGGCGCAGTTCCCTCCCAGGAACATATCCTCACCCAACTGGGCGGATGGTTCGTCCAATCCACGGACCTCACCGGCAACAACTGGCCCGACGCCGTGATTACCCTGCGAAACGATGTCTTAGTGCGATCGCCCGGATTCTCCAATTCCGCCTACCGAACCCGCACTTTAATTTTTGATGACCAAGGGGCGCTGATTTACAGTGAACTCTCCACCGCTGACACTCAAGCGATCACCGGCATTGCCGATCTACCCAATGGCGGACTCCCCGTCTTAGTAGTAGAAGCGACCAATGGGTACAACTTGCAGCGTTGGTCCAGCGATCGGCAGCGGTTTGAGTTTTAACCCACCCATTCCAGTCTTGCAAAAGTAGGTTTTTTAAGCTCATGGTGATTTGCCTTAGATTAACTCCTCCTCCGGTCCCCTCCCCTTAGCAAGGTCCGGGTTAGGGTGGGGTCCTAGTGAGGTAGCGATCGCCACCTCACGCACTCACGGGAGGCGATCGCAC